>JBIKSC010000143.1:0-6648 GCA_044348775.1 Flavobacteriales bacterium
TGATGGCTGCTGCCGGAACCTCTTTCAGCTGGACGAGCTGGTGGGGAGTTGTTTACCCTGCCGCACTTTCTCGATGTGTTGCCATTACCGGAGTAAAGGAAAACTTCGGCACATGCGCTTCTTGCCACGATGGGTCTCAAGTTGATTTTACGATGACGATGGAGCGCTCAACAAACAGCTCACGTAATACACTTTCGTTGAATACTTCCGGGAATGCGGCGAAGTATATTGGCGGAAGTTCATGTGCGACGGCGATGGCATCAGGGGTTGCTGCCATGGTGTGGTCGGTGAATCCGAATTTTACGCGTGAGCAGGTTTACAATCATCTTCTCACTACTTCACAATATTATCCGAACCCGAATGGAAGTCGCGGTTACGGAAACTTGAATGCAGGCGCTGCTGTAAGTGCCGCGCAAGCGGGAGTCTGATTGAATTAGTGACGATCGAAATCGACGGTTATGTGTTCACTGGTAGGTACAGCCTGGCAAGTGAGTACATAGCCTGATTCGACTTCGCCGGGTTCAAGGGCATAGTTGACTTTCATCGTAGCTGCACCCTCTGATACGTGCGCCCGGCAGGTACAGCACATTCCTCCTTTGCAGCTGAAGGGAATATCCATGCCACTTGTTTGCGCTGCATCGAGGATTGCGGTGCCATCCATCGGCATGAAGAAGTTGTTTTCCTGACCGTCAAAAACTAACGTAACTGCACAGCGTTTTCCCGATTCGGCAGCGGGCTCAGCTGGCTTTTCGATATTGCCACCGGCTGTTGGGTTGGGGGTTCCGAATAATTCGAAGTGAATGTTTTCCTCCGATATTCCACGTTCAATAGAAAACTCTTTCACGAGCCGAATTAATGGCTCAGGGCCGCAAACAAAGACTTCATGGATGGTGTCCATGTGAATGAATCCCTTGGCGAATCCCTCGAGTTTTGCCTTGTCAATTCTGCCCGAAAAAAGATCCACATCATTCGGTTCTGCGCTGAGTACATGAAACACTCTGAAACGCCCCAAGTATCGGTCTTTCAGGTCTTCGAGTTGATCACGGAAAATGATTGACTGGAAGTAGCGGTTGCCAAATAACAGAATTACCTCACTTTCAGGTTCGGTAGCCAATACACTTTTTGCAATCGAGAAAACCGGCGTAATGCCGCTTCCTGCTGCTACCAGCAAATATTTTTTCGTTTGACCGGGTTCGATTTCAGTTCCAAATGTTCCCATGGGTGTCATTACCTGCATTACGTGCCCTTTCTGTAGTTCACGGTTTGCCCATGTCGAAAATTTACCGTGGGGTACTTCTTTGATGGCCACGCGCAGTTCCGGTTCGTTTACACCGCTGCAGATAGAGTAGGAGCGACGGATGTCTTCGCCGTTAACGGTTTCGCGCAGAGTGAGGTATTGACCTTGTCGGAATTGATAGTTTTCCTTGAGTTCCTGTGGGACTTCAAAAGCAATGGATATGCAATCCTTGGTTTCGCGGCGAACATCTATTACCGTCAGCGGGTGAAATTTGGGTCTCATGATTTTTCTGGTGCCCGCAAAAATAGATGTGATGTTCATTTGAATTTACCTTAATCTTGTGCATTCTTAAGAAATGTCAGTTATGGAAAATCAAGCATTGCTCGAACGTTTTCAGAATTATGTAGATGCTGAAAACAAGATTGAGGCGAAGGATTGGATGCCGGACGGTTATCGCAAAACGCTGGTTCGCCAGATTGCGCAGCATGCGCACAGCGAGGTCGTAGGTATGCTGCCCGAAGGCAATTGGATAACACGGGCTCCGTCGTTACGACGCAAGGCCATTTTGATTTCCAAAGTGCAAGATGAAGCCGGCCATGGGCTATATCTCTACAGTGCATGTGAGACGCTTGGTGTGGATCGTGATACGTTGATAGAAGAGCTGCTAAGTGGAAAAGCCAAGTACTCTTCTATTTTCAATTATCCTACGGTTTCCTGGGCGGATATCGGTGCTATTGGTTGGCTGGTCGACGGCGCTGCCATTGTGAATCAGGTTTCTCTGCAGCGCACAAGCTACGGCCCATACAGCCGCGCCATGGTTCGCATTTGCAAAGAGGAAAGTTTCCATCAGCGTCAGGGCTATGAGATTATGATTGCTCTGGCTAAAAACGGCAACGATGCACAGAAGAGAATGGCTCAAGAGGCATTCAATCGCTGGTGGTGGCCATCGCTTATGATGTTTGGACCAAGCGATGCGGCTTCGGCCCACAGTGGACAAAACATGGCTTGGAAAATCAAGCGCCACGGCAACGACGAGTTGCGTCAGAAGTTTGTGGATATGACGGTGCCTCAAGCAGAATACTTGGGGCTGACCATTCCAGATAAAGATTTGAAATGGAATGAATCTACCGGTCACTATGATTTTGGTGAAATTGACTGGACGGAATTCAATGAGGTAGTTAAGGGTAATGGCCCTTGTAACAAGCAGCGTTTACAGACGCGCAACAAGGCTCATGAAGAAGGCGCTTGGGTGCGTGAGGCGGCCATGGAATATGCGCGAAAGCAGGAACTCCGGCAAGCTACTGAAGCTGCATAACGATAACAAAGAAGGCCCACCTAGGTGGGCCTTCTTAATTAAATACCGTTCCGTTATTCTTTGATAAACGACTTTGTGAATGTTCTGTCATTCTGGATGACCTGAATGAAGTACATACCCTGAGACAATCCGTCCAGTTCGATGGGGAAAATGGTCTTGCTCGACAAGTTACTGTAAGCTCTTTCCTCGATTATTTTCCCGTAAGCGTCTGTAAGGCGAAGTGTTGTCTGCTGATTGCTTTGCTGATCAATCTTAACCATTAAACGATCTGAGGCGGGGTTGGGGAAAAGGGTTATGCCATTTTCAAAAGAATGCAATTCTGTTGTGCCGAGCACAAGATTTCCAGCAAGGAAGCCATTGGTTTCTGCTTCCGAAAATGTTGTGGATGTTGCATTGTCGATGACTCCATCAGGGCCGATCACCATACAAATGATGTGGATATTGCTCAAGTTCCAACTGTCGGGGACATCGGCGGTGAAATTGTGAGTGGTCGTATTACCGCTCATTTGAGCACCTGCAAAGGCGTTCGGTTGTCCAGTAAACGAAGGGCTTATATAGCGGGCAACATGATCGTAAACCATTTGCGCAGCGGGTACCGGGTTGGGTAAGTTTTCGTAACCACCCATATCGCCATTTGAACCTCCTGCATAGGCGTTTGCCTGAGCCCAGTCAGACGTTGTGCCTGATAGACCATCTTCTGTGATGACACACGCTATGCGATAATCGCCTGTAACATTTTCAAGGAAGGTTGTTGAAGCGCTGATGGAAAGGACACCGCTTGCCGCGTCGAAGCTGGCGCCATTTTCAATTATTGCCTTAGGGCTTACCTGAATTCTTTCCAGGAATGGAATTTCAAATTGCGATGGGTCGTATTCTGTGCCTCGATCTACCAAACCGCTTGGATAGCCGCTTATATAACCACCTATGGCACTGTCGTAGTTTGTTACAACCATAGGGTCTTCGTTGTGAACTGCAATTCCAATGAAGTAACCATCATAGCGGGTGCTTAATTCTTCCATAAAGACAGTTCCTCTTACACACCATGGGCACCAAGTACCGGTTGCTTCCTCAGCAACAACAGATTTATAAGGTGCAGGAACTATCGGATTGATATCGATTGTTTTTGTGTCGTCTGTGGCATCGTCATCAGACGCTGCTCCATTGATGTTTGAAATTGTCGCTGAGGCAGGATTTGATCCGGCCGCAAGGGTTAGGCTTTGAGAAAAATCTACAGTGTAGAATGCCAGCGAAGGAATGTTTACACCTGAAATGGTTTCACTCAGGTTTGAACCGTTATAGGCTAGATTCAAATCGAAAGAAGTAATGGCTTGCGTTCCGAGGTTTCGGATTGTAACAGAGGGAGTGGCCTGCTGACCAGCAAGACCAGAGTTGATGTTATTGATGGAAACCGCTGCTCCATTGGTATTACCCAGGGTATAAGGCTCGAATGAGTAGGATACATCATCAACATAGAATTGATTTCCCTGAAGAGGGAATATGTCCATACTTGCGATTTGAGTTGCATTATTCGCATATGTTCCCTGGCTGTTTCCATTGATGAGAATATCCCATGTATTGGTGCTCATGTCATTGTGCATCCCCAGCTGGAACCAACTGCCTTCCGGGTATTCACATTCGAGCAATAGAGATCCGCCCGAGGTGAACTGTGCTGTGCCGGCTACGAAAAATACATCGGCAGCCCAAGAGGTACCAATAACTCCAGTTTCTTGAAGATTAAAGTATGCGCCCGCTCCTGGGTTGATGTAAAACCACATGTCCAGATTGAACTGTCCCACATTTATTTCCTCCGGAAAGGGGAGAACTACGTCGGCAGGACCGCCATTGGCTGCAGTTGAGCTGAAGTAGAGCGACTGAGAACCACTGTGAGCCTCGTTATTAGTTACCGCCACATCATCTGCGCCACCATTCGGACTGGTCCAGGTTTCCCAGGTATCACTGGTGGCGGCGATCATGGAGCCCAGCGTGTAGGATTCAAAATCATCATTAAATGTTTGGGCAAGGAGTGGGCCCGAAAGAAGGATTGTACCAAGCGTGAATAGAAGTTTTTTCATGGTTGATTATTGGATTAGTTGAACTAAAGTAAGACAAATGTTCATTCGTTTGGGCACAAATGATTCAGTTGCTTTTGTGGGATTTTTGTGAGGCAGAGTTGCGGAAATTCAAGAGTTATGTTGCTACCTTGCGCGTCCAAGAATTTACTCTCATGAATAATAAGAATTGGCCACTTTGGGAAGTTTTCATTCGCAGCAAGAATGGTTTGGCGCATAAGCACGCCGGTAGTTTACATGCAGCCGATGCTAAAATGGCTATTGAGAATGCCCGGGATGTTTATACTCGAAGAATGGAAGGCGTTAGTATTTGGGTTGTAAGAAGTCAAGATATTGTGGCTTCGTCGCCGGCCGATAAGGACTTTCTTTACGAGCCAGCCAATGACAAGGTGTATCGTCATCCGACCTTCTACGAAATACCTCCTGAAGTGGGGCATATGTGATGTTGAATATAATACTGAATAGTTGAAATGAATAATCAGGTGTATTATACTTACTTGCTGAGAATGGCTGATGACACTCTTATATTAGGGCAGCGACTCAGCGAATGGTGCGGCCATGGTCCTATATTAGAAGAAGATATCGCGCTATCTAATATTGCTCTTGATTATATTGGCCAGTCCACAAACATATATAAGCATTTGGCTTCATTGACGGAAGATGGTCGTGATGAAGATGCAATTGCACTCACGCGCATGGAGTCGGAATATTCGAATGCGCTGTTGATGGAATTGCCCAATGGTGATTATGCCACTACGATAGCACGTCAGTATTACTACAGCTCATTCTATCTGCTTTTTCTCGAGCATTTGAAAGGAAGTTCAGACGTTTTTCTATCCGGTTTTGCCGAAAAATCCATCAAGGAAGTGAAGTACCATGTGCAACATGCGACAGATTGGATGCTTCGCTTGGGTGATGGAACTCAGGAAAGTCATAGTCGCATGCAACAGGCAGTGTCCGGTCTTTGGCCGTATCTCGGTGAATTATTCCGTGATGATGAGTTGGATGTAATTGCTTCCAAGGAGGGTTGGGGCATAGCCCGTGATGCTTTGAAAACTGCCTGGACCGATCGTTTGAACGCCTTATTCGCTGAGGCACGTTTAACAGTTCCTACTGAAGCATGGTATCACTACGGTGGCCGCAGTGGCCGCCATACAGAACATATGGGTTATTTGCTTGCAGAACTTCAATTTTTGCAAAGGGCATACCCGGGTGCCAAATGGTAGTATGAATAAAGTACCTGACACACACGATGTTTGGAGTTGGCTTACCGAGGTGAGCGACCCTGAAATTCCTGTCTTGAACGTCGTTGAGTTGGGAATAGTCAGAGAGGTATCTTGCACACAAGACTTGGTTCACGTAGTCATTACGCCTACCTATAGCGGTTGCCCGGCCATGCGCACAATTGAGCAAGATATAGCCGAGGTGCTTGAGGAGTATGGCGTAACGAAGTACGAGATAAGTACGATTCTATCGCCTGCTTGGACAACCGACTGGATGACCGACGAGGCTCGTGAGAAGCTTCGCATGGAGGGTATTGCTCCTCCGCAAAAGGGCAGTGCCGATAAAGGGCTTCTAATGGGGCGCCTTCGCGATGTGAAATGCCCGCGTTGTGGATCCACCCACACCAATATGCTTTCGCAGTTCGGCTCAACGGCCTGCAAGTCTCTTTACCGCTGCGACTCCTGTCTGGAGCCGTTCGATTACTTCAAGTGTATTTAACGCAAAAGGGCCCCGAAGGGCCCCTTGCTAAAGTTAGGTTTATTGTTCTAGTTTAGGTTCTAATGTTGAATCATCAGCTGGATGATGGACGTACTTTCAGTTCCGTTGATTTTCACAAAGTAGCAGCCGGCAGGAAGGTGCTCGGTTGGAATGCTTAACTGATTGAAACCGCTCAGACTTTCAATTTGTTGACCAGAAACACTCATCAAAGTTGCGCTGAATTGGTTGTTGTCAGGGCTATCAACGATGAAGAAGTTCTCTGCCGGATTGGGATATACACTGAAGATTGTGCCCTCTACATCTTC
>JBIKSC010000144.1:0-6602 GCA_044348775.1 Flavobacteriales bacterium
GGTCGACTCCGAAATCAGAACGAAAAAAAATTCATGCAGAGCTCGAGTCGGGAGAGTTGCCGTTCATCATCGGCACACATGCCTTGATTGAACCCACCGTGAAATTCATCAATCTCGGCCTGTGCATTATCGACGAACAACATCGCTTCGGTGTGGCACAGCGCGCATCGTTGTGGAAGAAGGCCGCACTGCCACCGCACGTGCTTGTGATGACTGCAACGCCTATACCGCGCACTCTCGCCATGACGCTCTATGGCGACCTCGACATCAGCGTTATTGACGAGTTGCCGCCAGGTCGTAAACCCATCAAAACAGAGTGGAAGACCGATGCCAAGCGATTGGAAGTTTTTCAATTCATCGAAAATGAAATCCACAAAGGCCGGCAGATATACATCGTCTATCCGCTCATCGCAGAGAGCGAAGCCATGGATTACAAAGATTTGGAAGACGGCTATGAATCAATCGTGAGACGTTTCCCGCTGCCAAACTACCGCGTGAGTATCGTGCACGGTCAAATGAAAGCTGATGCACGCGACTATGAAATGCAAAATTTCGTGCAGGGCAAAACTCAAATCCTTGTTGCAACCACCGTCATTGAAGTTGGCGTGAACGTGCCGAATGCTTCTGTAATGATTATTGAAAGCGCCGAGCGATTCGGACTTTCTCAATTACATCAGTTGCGCGGACGAGTTGGCCGAGGAGCGGAACAGAGCTATTGCATTCTGATGACGGGCGTAAAAATCAGTAAAGACAGCCGAACACGACTTGAGACCATGGTGCGCACCAACGACGGCTTCGAAATCGCAGAAGTCGATCTGCAATTGCGCGGCCCAGGCGACTTATCGGGCACACAACAAAGCGGATTGCTCGATTTGAAAATCGCAGACCTAGCAAAAGATCAAGTGATGCTCTCAGCAGCACGCGAACTCGCTCTCGAAATTCTCGATGAAGACCCCAATATGGAAATGCCGAAGAACAGATGCATCGTGGAAGAAGTCAAAAAAATCAAGAAGAAAAAGACGGACTGGAGCAACATATCCTAAAAAGGGTAAGGGGTAATCGGATAAGGGGTAAGGCATAAAGTAGATGGTAGGTTCATACCTTACCCCTTATCCGATTACCCCTTACCCCTTTTCCGATTACCCCTTATTTTTACAACATGAATCTCGACCTCACCGGAAAAACCGCAGTGGTATGCGGATCAACTCAAGGCATTGGCTGGGCTGCCGCTCAAGAACTCGCATCGCTAGGCGCAAGCGTTGTGCTCGTTGCACGCGACGAAGAAAAACTGAAAGCGTGTCTGGCAAAATTGGCAACACATAACCAACAGCAACATGCCTTCGTTGTGGCCGACTTCGCTCATCCGCAATCTGTAGAAGATGCTATCGGAAAATTCGCTGCGACTAACACAGCACACATTCTCATCAACAATACAGGGGGACCCAACCCCGGCCCTGCCATTGATGCAGGCATCGATGATTTTCGCAAAGCATTCAACGCACATCTGATATGCAATCAAATACTGGCTCAAGCGCTTGTGCCGGGAATGAAAGCTGCAGGCTATGGCCGAATCATCAATGTCATCAGCACATCCGTAAAACAGCCCTTGCCCAACTTGGGCGTGAGCAATACCATACGCGGTGCGGTGGCTAGCTGGTCGAAAACACTTGCCATGGAATTGGGGCGCTTCAACATCACCGTAAACAATGTGTTACCGGGTGCAACACAGACCGGTCGACTAGAACAAATTATTCAGAATAAAGCATCGAAAATGGGTGCAAGCGCACAAGATGTTGCTCATGAAATGGCTGAAGAAGTGCCAATGAAACGATTGGCCGAACCACAGGAAATAGCAAACGCCATTGCCTTCCTCGCTTCACCTGCAGCCTCATACATCAACGGCATCAATGTGCCTGTTGATGGGGGAAGAACTCTTTGTCTCTAGAATTAATTCTGACAATCGGGACAGATACCGCTTATACTGAAATTGGTTTCCGCCACTTTGTATTTCCGGGGCAACTTGAACTCCGGCACTACACTTTCCAGGCAAGTAACAGCACCGCATTGCGTGCAATGAAAATGGACATGATGATGCGAGTGAACATGCTCGTGGCCTTCGCCTTCGCACGAATTGCATTTCGCAAAACGAACCACGCCGTCGAGGTGAACCACACGGTGAATGTCACCTTCGTTTTCCAGTCGATCCAGCACGCGATAAACCGTAACACGATCGCACAGACCCTCCGTCTGTTCTTGTATTTCCGCTTGCGACAATGCCCTGCCTGCGTCGGAAATAAGACCGAGGATGAATTGCTTGGTGGGGGTGTTTCTTACCTGCTTCATAACAGATAAAATAGAACTAACTTTTATGCGATGTAACTTTTTGCTTTGTCGAGTGCCACTTGTAAACCGTCTGGATTCGTGCCGCCTGCGGTTGCAAAAAATGCTTGTCCGCCGCCACCGCCGTTAATCTCCTTGGCCAACTCGCGAATAATAGTTCCCGCATTCAAACTGCGTTCCGCAGCCAACGCTTCCGAAATAACGCAGGTAATAGTCGCCTTTCCATTCGATTGCGAAGCAAACATGCCAAACAATCGGCTGTGCTCACTCTTCAATTGAAAAGCAACATCTTTGAGTTCAGCAGCATCAAGATCAACATGCTCCGCTAAAAACTCGACATCGCCAATCTGCGTAATCTTCGCCTTCAACTGCTGCTTTACTTGTGCCCCTTTTTCCTTATTGAACTTTTCAATTTGTTTTTGCAATTCTGCATTACGTACCTGCAAATCGGCTATCGACTTCATTACGTCTTTCGCTTTCAACGATTGACGCACTTGCTCAAGCAACTCAAGCTCTGAGTTAATAAACTGAAATGCTCCGTTACTCGAAATTGCTTCTATACGGCGCACGCCGGCCGCTACTGCTCCTTCACTCTGAATGCGGAACATACCAATTTCACCGGTGCTTTGAACGTGTGTTCCTCCGCACAATTCCACACTGTTTCCAAACTTGATCACTCGCACTACATCGCCATACTTCTCGCCAAACAACATCATCGCTCCCGTTTTGCGCGCATCGTCTATCGACATGCTTCTGTTTTCCTCCAATGGAAAATTCTTGCGGATGCGCTCATTCACTAAAGTCTCGACACGGGCTGCTTCTTCGTCGGTCATTTTCGCAAAATGTGAAAAGTCGAATCGCAAATAATCAGGACTTACCAAAGACCCCTTTTGCTCGACATGTGTGCCCAAAACCTCGCGAAGGGCTTCGTGCAACAAGTGCGTTGCGCTGTGATTGGCAGTAATGTTTGAACGGCGATCGCTCTCCACACGCGCAGTGAAAGTGCCTTCCACCTTCTCCGGCAATGCATCCGTGAAATGAACCACCAGATTATTTTCTTTCCGGGTATCCGTAATTACAACTGTATCGTTTGCCGAAAGAAGTCGACCTGTATCGCCTACCTGACCGCCGCTTTCCGCGTAGAACGGGGTTTGCGACAGCACGAGTTGATACGACTCTTTTCCTTTCGCTTTTATTTTTCTGTACTTCAAAATGCGTGTGTCGCATTCCAACTCATCGTAACCAATGAAGACGGAATCACCTTCTGCAAGAATCACCCAATCTTCCGTTTCGAGTTTGGTAGCTGCACGGCTGCGATCCTTCTGCTTCTGCAACTCTGCTTCGAAGCCCACGGTGTCAATCCGCTTCTTTCCTTCACCCGCAATCAACGCTGTAAGGTCGGCGGGGAAGCCAAACGTATCGTACAACTCAAATACAACTTTACCTTCAATAACGTCGCCTGTTGTTTTGCGAATAATCTCTTCCAACAACTGAATACCTTTATCAAGTGTTCGCAAGAAACTTTCTTCTTCTTCGCGAATTACTTTGCTCACCAGCGATTGTCCGCTCTTGATTTCGGGAAAGAAATCGCCCATTTCTTCTGCGAGCACCGGCACGAGTTGACAAATGAATGGCTCCTTCAAACCAAGGAAACTATATCCGTAGCGAATAGCCCTGCGAAGAATGCGGCGTATCACATAACCGGCTCCTCCGCTCGAAGGCAATTGTCCGTCGGCAATAGCAAATGAAACCGCACGCACGTGGTCGGCAATAACGCGCATGGCCACGTCGCGCTTCTCATCGGAACGCTCATATTTTTTACCGCTGATAGATTCTACTTTGCTGATAAGCGGCGTGAAAACATCTGTATCGTAGTTTGATTGCACACCTTGCAACGCCATGCACAAACGCTCGAAACCCATACCGGTATCAACATGCTTGGCAGTAAGCGGCACGAGCGAACCATCGGCTCTGCGCTCAAACTGCATGAATACGTTGTTCCATATCTCGACCACTTGAGGGTGATCGTTGTTCACCAGCGTTCTTCCATCTACCTTGCTGCGTTGCTCATCCGAGCGAATGTCGATATGTATTTCAGAACACGGACCACACGGACCCGTGTCGCCCATCTCCCAAAAATTATCCTTCTTGTTACCGCGAAGAATGCGGTCTTCCGCAATGCGTTCCTTCCAGATATCATAAGCTTCCTGATCAAATTCCAGATTCTCCGAAGCGTCACCCTCAAACACTGTCACGTACAACCGATCGGTCGGAATTTTATACACCTCGGTGAGGAGCTCCCAGGCCCATGATATAGCGTCCTGCTTGAAGTAATCGCCAAACGACCAGTTGCCCAGCATCTCGAACATAGTGTGGTGATACGTATCGACGCCTACCTCCTCCAAATCGTTGTGCTTACCGCTTACGCGCAAACACTTCTGGGTATCGGCAACGCGAGGATACTTAATGGCCTCGTTGCCCAAGAACCAATTCTTGAACGGAGCCATACCGCTATTAATAAACATGAGGGTTGGATCACCCTTCACTACCATCGGAGCCGATGGCACGATTACGTGTCCTTTCGATTGAAAAAAATCCAGAAACTGCTGGCGTATTTGTCGGGAAGTCAACTTTGTCATAACAGGCGCGAATGTAGCACGCACGCTTGAATTGAATACGATTTTCATCGCAATTAGCCACACGAAAAATTGACACTTTTTTAAACGAATTACTTTGGCTACATTCGCGCAACTAAATGCCACGCCTTAAGTACAAATTCAATCCCAGCACGCTCAATTTCGAGAAGATCAGTTACGGTATCCGCGACTATCTATTCAGCGCTATGCGCTATTTGTTTGCAGGACTTGTCATAGGTGCGATTGGTGTTGTATTGTACGCATCCTTCTTCAAAGACCCGGAAACAGCTCGCCTTAGTCGCGAAGTAAAGTTTCTGAAAGGACAAATCGGAGAACTCAATAATCAAATTGACACCCTTGAACTTTTCGCGGGTGACCTGCAAGAGAAAGACGACAATGTATACCGCAGCATTTTCGGAGCAGAACCGTATCCGGATTACTTGCGCCGAGGTGGTGTTGGTGGCAGCGATCGATACAAGGACTTGAAAGGTTTTGACAATAGCGGCGATATTATCGAGACTCAGAAAAGAATTAACCGCTTGCAGCGTGCGCTGGTTTCTCAAAGCAAGTCATTCGAAGATGTCTACGAACTGGCGAAATCAAAAGACACCATGCTGAAGTGCATACCTGCCATACAGCCTGTATCCAATAAAGACCTTAAGCGCCTTGCTTCCGGTTTTGGAATGCGCATTCACCCCATTTACAAAATTGCCAAGATGCATACAGGGCTCGATTTCACGGCTGATATCGGCACAGAAATCTACGCTACCGGTGACGGGGTTGTTGAATCGATCGAAAGTAAATTCTCGGGATATGGCCAACACGTGGTTATCAATCACGGCTTTGGTTACGAATCACTTTATGCCCACATGAGTCGTGTAGCTGTGCGACCGGGACAAAAAGTAAGACGCGGACAAATAATCGGCTACGTAGGAAATACCGGAACCTCGACAGGCCCTCACCTCCATTACGAAGTAATGAAGAACGGTGAGAAAGTAGACCCTGCGTTCTACTTCTACAGCGACATCACACCGGAACAATATGAAGACATGCTGAAGCGATCTGCAAATGCAAAACAAAGCTTCGACTAAACCTTGAACACATCATGATTACCAAATCATTCGAAATAGAAAAATTGTATTACTCCATCGGCGAAGTAGCCGATATGTTTGAAGTAAACGCATCGCTCATTCGCTTTTGGGAGAAGGAATTCCCACAATTGCAACCTCGCAAAAACAGCCGAGGAAATCGTGTTTACTCCAAAAAAGACCTCGAGTTATTTAAGAAAATTCATCATCTCGTAAAAGAAAAAGGCTTCACGCTTGAAGGTGCGAAAAACGCACTTCGAGTGAAAACTGAGTCAACAGAAAATGAGGCGCTAACGGACAGATTGCTCAGCATAAGAAGCGAATTATTGAGTATTGCAAGCTCATTGCAATAAGTGCGCACGCCTCCTATGCCTCAAGGCCTCGTCATCAAATCAACCGGAAAAAATTACGAGGTACTCTCGGAACACGGCACCATTATTCATTGCCAGGTCCGTGGAAAAATCCGACTGGAAGGTCGATCCACAACCAACCCGGTTGCAGCAGGCGACATTGTCGATTATACGCTCGAAAACGAATC
>JBIKSC010000145.1:0-6557 GCA_044348775.1 Flavobacteriales bacterium
TTTTGGTTGTGAACCAGGAAGTGACCTACAAACAAATCGGCGTAACTATCGTTGCCAACAGTGTAACCATAACACGCATCACAATACCCCTGACCGCTTGAGTAATTCACCATCCGAACAGGAACCTGGTCTTCATCACCAACAAGCACGAGATAAGTAAGGCCATTGGCTTCATAGTAACTCTGCACGTAGTCTTCGATAGCACTTACCGAATTGATTTCTGCTACATCGACAACATCAACAGGAATTCCTTTTTCCTTTTTCCATTGAACCCATGGCTGAAGCTCATCGATGTATTGAGCGTGAGTAATGACGAGCATATTGCCTAACTCACCAACCTGTTCATAGCGCGAACTGTTTTCAGCATAGTTCAGAAAGTGTGCTTTGTAAACTTCTTGCATGGGAAGCTCCGTGCGCCCTGTGACGCTCTCCGGAAGTGGATTTTCACCGGGTTGACCTGTCGACGAAACGGTAACGTCGATGGAGCTGTATACACGCAACACATGTGTTACAGGATTGTACTGCACCGGATAAAAGTGAATATTCTGTCCGCGAAATTGGTGCTGCACATAGGGATTACTCAAGGAAGCCAACTTACCGGGATAAAATTCGTTTTGTGTGTAAACCAATCCCTCTTGGTATGGCACAGTAGCCGGGTCGATGGTGCGCAGCAAATTGCCCTTCGAAGGGCGCATGTACACATCCTGAAATTCTTCGAAAACGGCGTGGGTAACAGTGACCATCATTTCTTCCGTGTCGTCGACAATCAAGGCTCCTGTCAACTGTGAAACCTGCGGAGCACCGGCCTTCAGAACAGGTGTTCCTTCCTCAAACTGAACATCGGTGTATATGCCTTCGTGCGTCACTGTGTAATTCTGCACCGAGCATGTCAATTGCACCTGACTGCCAGCCTGGCTAATTACTTCCAGGTTGGATTGTGACCATGCTGTATTTGCTATAAGCGCACAGCACAGCAAAGAGTAAAATGATTTCATTTAGTTTATGGTTGATTAATCAAAGAGGTTTCGCAATTCTAAAAGTTTTGCCCGTTGGCGATTGCAGTATGTATACACCTGCAGGAAAAGACTCCAATGATATCCTTTCCGTTTGGGAATTCATTGCAACAGAGTACAAGCGTTTGCCGCTTACACTATACAGGAAAAGTTCACCCGATATTGGGCCTGAGTATACAATTTCATTCGAATGAATGAATGCCGATTCGGATTGACCCGATATAACTTCCGTATTCAAAACGGTTGTCGAGAAATAGTAAAAAGCGTCGGTATAATTGAGCGGCTCGCCTGTAGGATAGATTAGAAAGTGAAGCATCCCTAACCCAGGCGTGGTAAAAGGATTTACGATCATCCTCAAATAGCCTTGACCACCCGTAGCAACCCCATTCATATCGCCATAATTGGGGAGACCAGTGTAGCAATGCTGGTAGTCGCAAGCTTGGATATCCCACTCTTCGGGACATGTGTTTTCCACTAAACGCCAGGTGATATAAGCGCTGTCCTGAAGGTCGTGCCCGATATACATGTAGTGCTCTGTGTACATGTCCATTTCGAGCGTGCCATAATATTCGCTGCCCGGGTCGAACGTGTAATTTTGAGCTAAGACAGAAACTGCCGCCGTAGCAAAGAAAACAATTGAGAAAATGGACTTAAGCATATGCCAAAGTAGTACATATTGACATGCACATACCCTACAGGTTTAACCATAAAATAGGACTCTCAAACTAGAGCGCAGTGTTCAAAGCAAACACCTCTCCTACCCTCGGCCCTTTCTCAGTTTGCTGCAGGGTCGAGCACTCATTTATGGGGTCGTGTTCATAGACGAGAACCCATTCTTCAGCCACAGCTTGATTCAGTATGCGAGCCTTTTCTTCCAGCGTTATGAGCGGACGTGTGTCGTAGCCCATCACATAGGCCAACGGAATATGCCCAACCGAAGGAAGTAAATCGGCCATGTAGCAGAATTTTCGACCGTTCACGGAGATGAGCGGTAACATCATGCTATCGGTATGACCATCTACGAAGAGAACATCGAAACCCAACGGCGTCGTGCAGCAATCCGATGTTCGCTCGATGAAGTTCAACTGTCCGCTTTCCTGAATGGGAAGAATATTATCGGACAGAAAACTGGCCTTCTCGCGTGGGTTTGGTTTTGTTGCCCATTGCCAGTGGCGTTCGTTGGTCCAATAATGGGCGTTGGGAAATGCTGAACGAAACTGCCCTGTCGATTTATCCAATTCTATAGCGCCACCGCAATGATCAAAATGCAGGTGCGTGAGAAAAACATCAGTGATATCGGAGCGGTGAAAGCCGAGGCGTTCAAGCGATTTGTCGAGGGTAGCATCGCCGTGCAGGAAATAGTGCGAGAAGAACTTCTCACTCTGCTTATTCCCTATTCCGGTATCGATAAGCGTGAGGCGCTTGCCATCTTCAACCAACAAGCAGCGCATAGCCATATCGATGAGGTTGTTGCTATCAGCAGGATTTGTCTTTTGCCAGATACTCTTGGGCACCACGCCAAACATGGCGCCGCCGTCGAGCTTGAAATGACCGGTTTCGATGGGGTGAAGTTTCATGGGGCGAAGATATTACATAGGTGATAGGTTATAGGTACTAGGGACTGGGGACTCATTTACCTTTTCACTTTTAGTGATTGAAAAGGTAGAGGGTGGATTGAATTGACAACTACCATTTTGAGAAGCAAATAGTGTAATGTTTTTTGTCGAATCGAACAAATTCATCTATGTGTTAAGCAATACCTTCGTGCGCGACCAAAAACGTAGTCCATTTTTATGAAGTCTAGCATACTCACTCTTATTTGTCTCTGCATTTCACTCGATTTCTTTGCTCAGTGCGATCAACCGGGTGTTTTCTGTCAGACCGATACCCTTCACTACTCATGCTCGGGAACCCTCATGGATGCCGGTGGAAATGGACTTTATCCCGACGTCTCCTCCGTGCTAACGATTTGTCCGGACGCTGCCGGTTTGCGTTCTCAGATTTTCTTCACTGAATTTGATTTGCAGCCG
The DNA here is from genome assembly GCA_044348775.1 of Flavobacteriales bacterium. GTDB lineage: Bacteria > Bacteroidota > Bacteroidia > Flavobacteriales_D > Sanyastnellaceae > JAIBBG01. The sequence continues at coordinate 3,044 of JBIKSC010000145.1, forward strand.
GGAATCGATGGACAGGGAGGACATAAGCTTTACATCTATGACGGACCGAATACCTCCTCTCCCCTTCTGGGTGTTTTCGAAGCTACCGAATTGGCAGGCGTAACACTATCAGCAACCAACATCAATATCAGTGGTTGCCTACTACTTCTTTTTGACGTCGAGAACACTCCAAATCAAGGACATTCCGGATGGTCAGCAGCTGCCTCATGTGTTGAACCTTGCACACCACCGAATATTTCATTTACTACAAATGCTACTGCCCAGGACCAGGGTCTTCATCTCTTTTGTGATGGCGACGTGGTTGAACTAGACGCATCGAGCTCATCCGCTGCACCCGGACATACCATCACTTCATATGCCTTCAACTTCGATGATGGTTCGCCCATTGAAAACATGGCAGCTGTGATTCATAGCTACAATCATCCGCAGATATTCGAAGTCGAACTCACCGTAATCGACGATGTAGGATGCGTTTCCGATACAGTCATATCGGTTGGTATGCTAGCCCCTACCCAAATCAATTTGCCCCTTGTAAATGCGACATGTACCGGTGGCGAATCGTTGCTGGTTGCGGAATATTCAACACAATCCATATCCAACATACCACTAAACATCAATACCGACACTCTCTTTCTCGCTGATGGCGCCGGATTTAGTTTCATGAGTTCGATACTCATCGAAAATTTCGATGATAGTGAAACGATTACATCATGCGACCAATTCAATTCCATATTGGTGAATATGGAGCACAGCTACATGGGTGATTTGAATATCGCCCTGGAATGCCCCTCGGGTATTCAGGTCAATCTGGTAACACACGGAATTAACGGAGGCGGTGGAACTTACTTAGGATTGCCCTTTGATTTTGAAAGCTCGGAAGTGGGCACGGGTTGGGATTATTCCTGGAGCCCCGATGCGGAAAATGGTACATGGGGTGAAGCAGTAAGTGCCGGCAACACGATTCCCGGAAATACTAATTGGCCTGCATTTTCACTAATCCCCGGTAACTACTCATCTCAAGATGATCTGTGCAACTTCATTGGTTGTCCCTTCAACGGTACGTGGACACTCATTATAACCGACTACTTTGCATCCGATAACGGATATCTTTTCAATTGGTCGGTAGACCTCGAAGGAAGTCTGAATGGTGTAACACCGATTTCCTACACACCTTACATCGATGCGGGCATTGCCGGTTCTTATTGGAGCGGTGAGGCAATCGAAACTATTACCGCGGATGGCGACAGTATTACCATGAACACCAATTTGGAAGGTGTTGTTACGTTAAACTACACCACCATCGACAACGTAGGTTGTGCTGCAACCGAATCAATGGAAGTGTCGGTTACCTCCGATTTTTTCGATATCGTATTGGAGGACACCTTGTTTTACGACTTTTCTGTTTTTCCTCAACTACCTTATGTAAATGCCTATCTCACGAATTGGGCATTGGAAGCAGGAGCTCAGTGGGAATGGTGGCCCGGCGATGGTCTGCAATTCCCAAATAGTCCGTTCACTTTTGTTGCGATTCCGAATGACAACGAATACTATGTTCTCAACGTGCAGAATCCTTCTTATCCCGGCTGCAGCAATTCCGACACTATTTATCTTGCTCTTCCTGACATTCAACTTGGAGGCTACATTTTTCTGGATAGTAATCAGAACGGTGTGTTTGATAGCGATGAACAAGCGCTTCCGAATTTCCCCTTTTCACTTGCCGACAATCAATACAATTCTTTCAGCGACCAAACAGGTGCCTACTTCGCATTTACAGACAATGGAGGAAGTGGCATTTCTCTGTTAATCGACAACAATCTCTGGACCCCTACAACTTCGACCACATTCAGCCCTGATTTAACAAGCGGACAATCCGTTTACAACTTCAACTTCGGGGTCATACCCAGCAATACTCCTACAACGGTTGTAGGTGGCTACATATCTGTACCAAATGCTCTTTGCATCCAGAACAACACTCAAATCATTAGCATTACGAACTATGGAAATACACAGCCATCGGGATACACGGTATACACCTTCGATCCACTGTGTTCGTTTGTGAGCGCAACACCCGAGCCCGACTCTATCTCAGGCAACCAACTCTTTTTCGATTACGGTCCACTAAACTTCGGTGCTGCAGCGATTTTGAATGTGACTCTCGACATGCCTGATACGTCATTGCCTGGCGACAGCATTTGGTTCAACCTACAAACCTTCTATTTCAGCGGCGGTGACACGCTGGCGGCCAATACCGACCCGACTACAACGCCCATTCTCTGCTCATACGACCCGAACGATATACGTGAACTGAATGGTATTGGTCCCGAAGGTCGCATTGCACCCAATACCACACTCGACTATGTCATTCGATTTGAAAACCTGGGAACGGCTCCTGCCTATAACGTAGTCATTATCGATGAACTGCCCGAACAGGTTGATCCGTTGACCATTGTTCCGGTGAGTGCCAGTCACAACTATCATATGTACGTAACTACTTATGGAGCTCTGACAATAGAATTTGACAACATCAATCTCCCGATAGAACAAGAAGATTCAACATTGAATGAAGGATACATTCACTTCCGTATTAATCAGGATCCTGATTTACCGTTAGGCACTCAATTCACAAACAGCGCATCCATCTATTTTGATTACAATGAACCCATTCACACGAATGAGGCTATGACGACCATTTACGCGTGTCCACAAACTTACCTATCTGTTGTAATGAACGACAATACACTGGAAGTTTTGGATGAAGTCGCTAGCGTAGAATGGTATTTGAATGGCAACGTAATTCCGGAATCAACACTTACGCTTGCCGCCGAAGTGTCAGGCATCTATCAAGCTATAGCAGCAACAGCAGAAGGCTGTGTTCTTACCTCGGAGGAATTCGATGTAAGCATAACTAACTCAATTGCGACTATTTCATTCATGCCTCGACTGTTTCCGAATCCTTCTTCCGGTGATGTTAACCTTCGAACGACATCGGAATGGTTGGGATGTAACATGATGGTCATAAATGCAACGGGAAGCATTATATACAATAACGTTGTTTCGAACGAACAAACGACTATCCCATCGCAACTTTGGTCTAGCGGTCTTTACAATATCATAATCACCAAAGGAACCAAGGAAGCCTCAATCCATTTTGTGAAGCAATAAGGTTAAAGACAAAATTAGTTTTATTGATTTTGAAAGGGAATAGAATGAGAGACAGAACCAGAATGACAAAGAGAGTACATCTTCAAATGCCCCCCTCAACAACTTTACCCCTTACCCCTTTCACCTATTACTTATTACCTGTAACCTCGTATTCTACCGTCACAATCACCTCATTCCTTCTGCACAGAAACTGATACGGTGCGTTGTAGCCTAAGAAGCGAAAATGACCGCTGTGTTTTATACCCTTCTCCTGCAGCGCTTGTTCCAAGCGGGCGGCGTATTTCTGAATGTCTTGGTCGGAGGCATATCCACCAAAACGGATAGCAGCAACGTATTCGGGTTTGGTTGTCGA
>JBIKSC010000146.1:0-6536 GCA_044348775.1 Flavobacteriales bacterium
TTTGGATGATGTTGAGTGCGCGGTCAAATTCACCGCGATGAAAAAAGATATCGGAATAGTCGAGCCAAAGATCTTCATTCTCAGGGAATCGACCGATAATGGATTCTGCTATTGCTTCTGCCTCATCTGAGCGATTCAGCTTCTTTAAAAACTCAATTTGGAATAAGTAGTAATCAGGATTCTCCGGCTCAATCTCAATAGCGCGATCAATGAAGGGCAGTGCATCAATTGTCTTGTTCATTAAGTCCATTGTGATGCTAATACCCAAATATGAGTCCGCATAATACTCATCTACATGTATGCTCTTTCGATAGTAAAAAAGTGCTTTATCGAATTGATTGAGTTTTTCGAAGCATTCTCCTATATGGCAGTACACCGGGGCCTGAGGCGGCTCATACGCATAGGTTTCTTCAAAAACCTGCACTGCGTCTTGGTAACGTTCTAGCTTGAAAAGTGTATGAGCTTTATTGTAATACGCCGGTGTAAAATCTTCCTGGATAGCTAGGGAGTAATCGTAACACTCGAGCGCATCTTGAAACTGACTAATCTTTTGAAAAGCATTGGCCAAATTGTACCAACCCGGAAACGAAAAAGGAAATGATTCTAAAAAGCGCTGGTAGAATTCGATTGCCTCGGCTGTTTTGTCGTTTATATCGAAAACATAAGCTAACTCGTAAAGAAGTACTTCGTTTTGCGGACTGCGGCGAATGGCTTCCTGAAGCGTTTCCTGCGCTTTGTCGAACCGCTGCATGTTCTCGTATTCAAGAGCTATTTCAAGGTAGATGTCATCTGCAAACTCACTCGATCCAAGCGCCAATGCTTTTTGCAGTAGTTTAATGGACTTGGCGTGCTCGCGTTGTTGGCTGTAAATGGACGCTAACGTTAACAACACTTCCTCATTGGCATCCATCTGTTCCAATCGTTTGAGATGCTTTAGTGCCTGTGTGAGGTGCCCCATTCCGGTGAGAATTTGTGACTCCCGGAGCAGAAGGGTCATGTTTTCGGGAAACAGATTGTAACCGTATTCAATGACTTTAAGCGCTTTCTGGAATTGGTTGGTTTCGCAGTAATAGTCAACAATCTCTTCTAACTGATCGATATCGAAGTAATACGAGTCATTGTGAGAAATCATCTTCTCAAACCGATGCACGAGATCAATCGAATTTCGATTGTCCTTGTTGTCTTCGTTCATCTGCATGGCCAATGGTTAAGTGATTGTAGTTATCTACAAATTTAAGCATTGCATTGCATGGTAAAAAAAATCGAGCACAAATTGTGAAGGAAGGGATTGGAATCCGTTAATACTTGATTGCGTAGTATAAAATCTTAACCAATTCGTTGTTGGTCATAATCATACCCTCTTCGTTTTGCCACCAATTCAACTCGTTGTATTCAATGGGAGCAGCTCCGTGAAAATTGATTTTAATGCCGGCCTTCTCAAACTTGTCTTCGAATACCATTCGAACACGACGCATATGAAATGCACTTGAGATAACCGTTATGTGTTTAGCATTATTCGTTTTGCACCAAGTTAAAATTTCATTCGATTCGTCCATTGTGCTATGTGCCGACGACAGTGTATCAACCTGCTCGGAAGGAACACCTTTACTGACCATAAAGTGTTTGGTCAGTTCACATTCTAGCATCGTCGTGTCCAAACAAAGTATTTGATAAGGGTAATTGCCACCTGTAGCCGCGAATTGTTGAAGTGGAAATTGCTTATACAATTCAAAGGCGGCTAGACCTCGCTCATAACTGTTGCCTCCCAGCACAAAACACATTTCTGTTTGTTCAGTTGCGTCTGTTGCATTCAGCCATTTTCCGATACCTCTGAAAATGGTATTCAAGGAAAGAATGAAAATGATAAATAGGGCGAGTAGAATACTTACCACCTTAAACCATGTTTTAGACCAGAGTTTTTTCATGAGATTAGATTTGGATCCACGATGCACAAAGTTCGCGAAGTTCTAGATCGGGATTGCACTTATTTACTGATACCAATGCTGACTTTGCATTTTCCAGACTCGTTAATGAAACATCGAAGTTATAGTTCCATTGCGTATTTTGAAGCCAATGTCGCGCTTCGGGTATCGACATGTCGAAACGCTTGCTTAAGTGAATAGCACTATGCATATCCTGTTTGAATGTGATGCATTCACCATTCATGATTTCCAGCATCTGTTTTACAGCGTCTTGTTTTTCGCGCAGAGCATGTTGGCCTACTACAATCAAAAAGCTACTCCAGGGTGCACTGAATTCTCCAACTCCTTTTACTTGTCCGTCGTTGACGTATGGACGGGTCATGAATTTTTCCCAGTAAAATAGATCTGCACGCGACTCACACAACGCAGTTACTCCGCCTTGTAAACTATTGACAACTTCAAATTGATTGACATGTAAATGTTCTGTTCGTTCTGATGCGTGGATCATTGACATCAGATGGGAGCCTGATCCAAAACGTGAAATAGCAATTTTCTTGTTTTGAAAAGTATCTACATATTGAATGGGTGATTGAGCACTTGCATATATGCCCCAAACGAGCGGCGTATCAATATAAACTTTTGCAATACTTGCCTCCAGACCGTCTGATGCGGCTGCAATGAATCCTTCTGTAAGCAATATGGCAACATCGAGTGATCCGTTACTGATGGCCTGCGTCATGGCACCTGTTCCGCCGGCATACATTGTCCAGGAAAGGTCTATTTCATAATTCGAAAAAACATCGCGCTCTGCTGCTAGTTGCCAAGGCAAGTTGAAATGCTCAGGTACTCCTCCAACGCGTAAACTTTGTTTCAGCTTCATGACCACATTAATAAGTACCCGCGCGCTTGCGCAACAACCATTCGGTTGAAAGGAGAATTAGAATGAGTGCGCACAACCAGCGCACATTGATGAGTTCATCCAGTTGTTTGTTCTCGTATGAAACCGATACAATTTCTTTTTTGGCACGTATTTCTTCCGTGAGTTTATTCATCTCCCCGGCGTTAACCATAATCCCATTGTTCTCCCGAGCGAATTGATTCATGAGACGATGATCGGCAATTGTGTTGATGATTTCTAGTTGCAGCGGACTCACGCTAAACTCTCCGCGCTCGCTCAAAGGATTTCCTTCACTGCTTGCCTTTGCTTCATAACTATAATTGCCAACAGGCAAACGACCTGCATTCAATCGATACATCTCTCCGTTTGCTGAGAATAAATAATTGAACTCCTTGCCATCTTCGTTTTTGATTTTCATAGAAATCTCTCTTCCCGGAACTGCTTCATAGCTTGCATTGTATAACTCAGCATCAAACACGATGTCTTCATTTTCCGAGAAGTCATTTTTTCCGTTTACCCGAAACAAGCTCTTATCGTCTTTTGCTGCCAGGTACTGAACACTCTTCGTTACCAACTCATTAAAACTATCGTGCGATTCACTTTGTTGGAAGCTGGTGCTCCGCCAACGCCAGAGCCCTTCACCGAGTATAAATCCAAATTTGTTTTCACGTATTTCATTGAACGCGATTAAGGGCTTGGTAGTTTTGATAGTTCCTACTTGTTGGACAACGGCAGTTTGAATTCCGGGACTAAAGGACAAATCGCCGAAGGGTACTTGCAAAGGTGGCAGCATACGCACAAGTGCCGGAAATGATGATTCCCAATTGAACGTGCTAAATGATTCTTGTATACTGCCTTGGATATCGGTTGTGTTGCTGCGATAATTACCTAGTGATAGACCTAGATTAAGTGCATTAAATGCATTGAAATCGGTAGAGGTTCCCCATACGAAAAGTCCGGGAATTTTTTTTTCCAGTGCTGTCGTAATCACACTTGAACCGATGCCTCCCAAGGCGGGCAGCTGATGCCAAATAATCATGCCGTAGTCTTGAAGATTTCCGGTGAATTCTTTTGCTAATCGAACATCGACTTGATAACTTTCATTTTCCGCGATGGCCGAGCGAAGCGCCTGTATATCGGGATGCGGCGCATGGGCAAGTACTAACACTTTCTGACGACTGTCGAGCACATCAATGAAAATGTCTTGACTATTGTTCGCATAGGTAATTTCATCCTGGAGTCGTGTAATAGATACATTGTAGCGTTGCAATCCCACTTCTCCTGCATCCAGTGTTAAGGCTATCTTTTGGAAGCTTCTTTCTTCCGTGAATGCTATGCTTTGCGAATACAACGTGTTGCCCTTGCGACTTACCGTTAGCGTTACTGTTTCACCGACTGCCTTTCTTCCCTCCACCATAATTTCCATGGGGAAACGATTGCCCAAATAAGCAAGACGATTCGCTGAAATATTAGCGATGAGTGCATCCTTATGAATGGTGGTGTCGCCCAAGGCAATCGTGTAAACCGGCACATTTAGCTTTTTGTAGGAATGAACCGGGTTACTTCCCTTGTTATATAAGCCATCACTGGCCATTATCACCGCACCTAAATTTCTTCCACTGAATCGTGTGTAGACTTCATCCAGAAAATCGGAATAATCCGTAAGCTGTTCATTGAAGCGCAAAGAGTCAATGCCCTCACTTACGCGCTCTCCAAAAGAAAAAGTACGCACATCGTAGTCTTCACCAAATGAAGCTGCAAATTCTGCGAGCTGCTTCTTGTATTCGTTCTTGTAGTAATTCGAGTCTGCTCCGACAATGAGCGACTGCGAGTTGTCTTGTGCTATTACGACGATAGGCTTTTCTACATTTCTCTCGATCGTTTTGATGAGAGGCTTGAGCAGAAAAAGGCTGATGAGAGTAACGCAAATAAATCGCAGCACTCCAAGCGCTGTAGCGAGGGGCGTGCCATATGTTCGATTAAATCGATCACGGAAATAAAGCGCACCGGCATAGACAATGCCTGCCAATAGACAGAACATCATGAGCCATGCAGGCGCTTGCGTAATGATCGACATGTGTGTTTGGATAGTTTTTACATCAACATTCCACCGCACACATGAAGCGTCTGTCCTGTGATGTAAGCGCTCATGTCAGATGCTAAAAACAACGTTGCATTGGCAACATCTTCGGTTGTGCCGCCTCGCTTCAAGGGAATGGCGTTGCGCCATTCTTGAACCGTTTTCTCATCAAGTGCGCCTGTCATTTCTGTTTCAATAAAACCGGGAGCTATTGCGTTGCATCGAATATTGCGTGACCCCAATTCAGCTGCGACACTTTTGGTGAAACCAATGATTCCTGCTTTGGATGCTGCATAGTTAGCCTGACCTGCATTGCCCTTCACACCAACAACTGAGCTCATATTAATGATGCTGCCGGCTTTTGCCTTCAACATCGGTTTGATGACTGCCTTCGTAAGGTTGAAAACAGACTTCAGATTCACACGCATTACTTCGTCCCACTGTTCCTCACTCATGCGCATGAGTAAAGTGTCACGCGTTATACCGGCATTGTTCACCAAAATATCGACAGTGCCGAAGTCGGCTACTACCTGATCAATCAATGCTTGTGCTGCATTGAAATCGGCTGCATCGCTTTTGTAGCCTTTGGCTGTTCCTCCCTGTGCGGCCAATTCTGCTTCTAGCGCTCGTGCTTTGTCGTCACTACTCGCATAGGTGAACACGACGGTTGCGCCTTGAGAAATGAATTTTTCAGCGATTCCTTTTCCGATACCGCGCGAAGCGCCGGTTATAATGGCGATTTTACCTTCTAGGATTTTCATGGTAAGTGAATGGTTTGTAAAATGTCAAAATTAACACATGCGCTGCTTTGCAGGGTGCTTGTGTGAACGATTAACGTATGCTAACAGAAATAAAACTCAGAGATCTGCTGCTTCTGCAATGAGCTCGGCAACGTCTTTTACAATGATGTTATTTTCTTTTTCGAAATGCTTCACGCCATCGGTCATCATCGTGTTGCAAAACGGACAGCCAGCTGCAATGACCGTTGCGTTCGTTTCTAAAGCGTCTTCTGTGCGCTCTACATTCACTTCTTTGTTGCCGGGCTCAGCTTCTTTGAACATTTGTGCACCACCTGCACCACAACACAATCCATTCGCCTTGCTTCGTTTCATCTCGACTAACTCCGCATCAAGCTTTTCGATGAGTGAACGCGGTGCTTCATATTCTCCGTTTCCTCTGCCCAAATAACAGGGGTCATGAAATGTGATGCGTTTGCCCTTATAACTGCCGCCACCTTGAAGTGAAATCCGTCCTTCGGAAATCAGCTCATTGATTAACTGAGTGTGATGGATAACCTCGTAGGTGCCGCCCAGTGCGGGATATTCATTCTTCAGGGTGTTGAAGCAGTGAGGACAACCGGTCACTATTTTCTTCACTTCGTAGCCATTCAAAACCTGGATGTTTTGCATGGCCATCATCTGAAACAAGAACTCATTGCCTGCTCGTTTGGCCGGATCGCCAGTGCATGATTCTTCCTGTCCAAGTATGGCGAAAGAAACATTGCAATGTTGCAAAATGCGCGCAATTGCTTTCGTGATTTTTTTCGCTCGGTCGTCGAAACTTCCCGCACATCCTACCCAAAACAATACCTCCGGTGCTTCACCGGCGGCAAGGCATTCAGCCATGGTTCTTACTT
>JBIKSC010000013.1:0-21653 GCA_044348775.1 Flavobacteriales bacterium
CCTCCTCATCCGTGGGAGGAATGAGGTAGCCAAAACACTTTGGCCAGTCGGGACAACCCATACCGCTGCCCGTCATGCGCACAATACTGCCCGCCACAATTACTACGAATGTCAGCACAAGAGAAACCTGAGCCAGCAGTCGAACGGTGTTTCGGATTTTCATGGTTTATACAGCCGCTCCTCCGTTTGAAGCCTTGTTATGCAAACCATGGTAATGAAGCACCTCCACTTTGGAAACAGAGTACTTTCCATCGGCAATTCCATGCACACATTCAATCAATTTCTTTTCATCTGTAACGGCCGGATCATACTCCACCTTCACGATATTCTCCGGACTGCCCTCAGTAAAGTCAAGTTCGGTCCCGATTACACCCGGCAATGCGCGTAAATCTTGCTGAATCTTACCTCCGCACCCATCGGCACACATCATACCTCCTACCGACATCTTAGCGACTGTCTTAATCACTTCTGAATCAAGATCGCGGTGCACAATAACAGCTTCAGGTTTAACCGGTGAGGCAACCTGGCCGCATGCCACCAACACCATTACACAAACTAGTAGGCTAACAAACTTCTTCATGACTTTCAATTTTTCTATGCAAATGTAATGGCACCGTTTAGTCGACAGCACGGTAACTTTGCCGCGCATGCTGAAACAATCACCCCGCTCACTCCACTTTGCAGCCATACTATTGTTGGCCCTTACCTGGGGAAGCTCATTCATTCTGATGAAGCATGCATTGAAAGATGAATTCAATAGACCGGTTTTGGCGCCGGATCAAGTCGCAGCTCTGCGCATGGGTATTGCCTCAGCTCTCTTGCTGCCTGTTTCTTTTAGAGCGTTTCGGAAAATCAAAATTAGCGAGTGGAAATACTTAACTGTTGTTGGCCTGATGGGAAGCGGTATTCCGGCTGTACTATTCACTACCGCTCAGCAACATCTGGATAGCAGCCTCGCAGGTATCCTGAATACGCTGACACCTCTCTTCACCCTCCTTATTGGAATTGCCTTTTTTCAAAAAGAGCTCAAACGCCAGCAAATCATCGGTGTTCTTATTGGTTTAACGGGCGCAATAAGCCTAATTGCCTTGCAGGGTATGGGTGGCTCTCAAAACCCGATGTTTTCCTTACTGATTATAGTAGCGACCTTGTTCTATGGCATAAGCGTCAATACCATTTCAGCGAAAATTCCTCATATTCATCCGCTTCACATCACCGCTCTCTCTCTGTTACTGGCGGGTATTCCCTGGACTATCTACCTCTCACAAACAAACATTGCGGAAGTCGTAACGACTCATCCGCACGGATGGAAGTCCGTTGGTTTTGTCTGTGTCTTGGCTGTTTTCGGAACGTGCATGGCCAATATGCTCTACTTCTGGCTGACCCAACAAACGTCACCACTCTTCGCCTCTTCGGTTACCTATATCATGCCTATGGTAGCCGTGGCCTGGGGACTCGACGATGGTGAATCATTCGGACTTTTGCACCTCGCATGCGCCCTGATTGTACTGAGCGGTGTCTGGTTAGCGAATAAAAAGTGAGATTTTCGTGTTTTTCCTCCCCTATCGTTTGGTGCATTACACGTTGGCTCCCTATATTTGCAACCCTCTAAAAAAAATTTAGAGGTAAATCATTAAAAATCAATACCATGTACGCTATCGTAGAAATAGCCGGGCATCAGTACAAAGTACAAAAAGATCAACAGATCTTCGTTAACCGTCTTCAAAGCGAAGAAGGTTCGAAAGTGTCGTTCGACAAGGTTCTCCTCGTTGACAACGCCGGAAAGATCACTGTTGGCGCCCCAGCTGTAGAAGGTATGAAGGTGACCGCTCGCGTAGAGAAACACCTCAAAGGAGACAAAGTAATCGTATTCAAAAAGAAGCGCCGCAAGGGCTACCAGAAGAAAAATGGTTTCCGTGCATATTTGACTTCTATCAAAATTGAATCAATCGGTTAATTCAACATTCAGAATCCTAAAACACCCCTAATACAATGGCACACAAGAAAGGTGAAGGTAAAGTAAAGAACGGACGTGAGTCGGAAAGCAAGCGACTCGGAGTAAAACTATACGGCGGTCAAGTATGTATTGCCGGTAACATCCTCGTGCGTCAGCGCGGCACCCGTCACAATGCAGGTCTCAACGTTGGCATCGGTAAAGATCACACGCTCTTCGCGTTGGTTCCCGGTACTGTTGAATTCCGCAAAAGAAAAGACAACAAATCGTACGTTTCGGTTATTCCTGCATAAGGCGTAGCCGGGCTCGATGATATTACAACTCCCGCTCTCGCCACGTCGAGGACGGGAGTTTTTTATTTTAATTCGCCCCTAAGATTCTATCCATGCTTCAAGTTTCTCAACTCCGCGAACACCGCGACCGCATTCTTGCCGGACTCGCAAAACGCAACAAAGACTTCAGCCAGCAAATCGACGAAATCATTCGCCTCGATGAAATCCGTCGTAAAACCCAAAACGACCTCGACAATAACCTGGCTGAAGCCAATAAGCTCTCGAAAGAAATTGGTGACTTCTTTAAAAGCGGTAAAAAAGAGGAAGCTGAAGCGGCGAAACCTCGCGTAGCTGCGCTGAAAGAAGCGGCTAAAGAACTCGAGCAAACACTCGAGCAAACCGAAGACGCCCAGAAACAGTTGCTCTATACCATTCCTAACGTACCCAACGACATCGTGCCCAATGGTAAGGTAGCGGAAGACAATGTAGAAGTTTACATCTGGGGCAGCTTGCCACAACTCGGCGAGCAGAAAAAACCACACTGGGAACTCATTGAAGAATACGACCTAATCGATTTCGAGCTTGGAACTAAAATAACCGGCGCCGGATTTCCTGTTTACAAAGGAGCCGGAGCCAAATTGCAACGTGCTCTCATCAACTTCTTTCTCGATGAAGCAACGAAGGCAGGTTACCGCGAATTTCAACCACCACTCATGGTAAACGAAGCAAGCGGCTTTGGAACCGGACAGTTGCCCGATAAAGAAGGGCAGATGTATCACGTGGGTGTTGACGATCTGTACCTGATACCTACGGCCGAAGTGCCACTCACCAACTTGTATCGCGATGTAATTCTCAAAGAAGAACAACTGCCCGTAAAAATGACGGGGTATACACCGTGCTTCCGTCGTGAGGCCGGCAGCTGGGGAGCACACGTGCGTGGTCTCAATCGTCTGCATCAATTCGATAAAGTTGAGATCGTTCAGTTAGTGCACCCGGACCATTCCTACGGCATACTCGAAGAAATGGTGGAACACGTGAAAGGCATCCTTCAGAAACTCGAACTCCACTTCCGCGTCATTCGCTTGTGCGGCGGCGACATGGGCTTCACTTCCGCACTTACCTACGACTTTGAAGCTTGGAGCGGTGCACAAGAACGCTGGCTGGAAGTGAGTTCTACCTCGAACTTCGAAACCTTCCAGGCTAATCGCTTGAAATGTCGTTTCAAAAACAGCGAGGGTAAAACTCAGTTGGTCCACACACTCAATGGAAGTGCGCTTGCCTTGCCTCGAATTGTAGCGTCATTACTTGAAAACAATCAAACCCCTGAAGGCATTCGAATTCCGGCCGCACTTGTCCCGTATACAGGCTTCGACATGATTCGCAAATAACCTTCAACGAAGATTTTCAACCCGTCGCAAAATGGGATTCCGCCTCCACGGAATCCTTCCGAGTTGGTCATCGTGCTCCGTCGAGGGTGGTTTTTGTTTTTTTGTTAACTCCGCACCTCGGATGCACGCTGCTTCCGCTAACTTTACTGCCATGCGCTTCATAATTCTATTCATTGCTGCAATTGCTTTATTGCTCCAGGCGTGCAGTGAGCCCAGAAATTTTGATGATGAAATAAGTGAGATAGATTCGCTCCACCTCGCTATGGATAAAACCATCATTGCTCTTGACTCTGTGTCTTTGCAAATTTCAGATTCCATTACACGTCAATTGAAGTACCTCCAATCCAACTATAAAGGGACCATGGAACAGTTCATGGCTGAAGCATTGTTACGATATGGTGACTTCAGGAAAAAAGCCGCAACGCTTGAGCAATGGAAAGATTCATTGCATTATCGCAAAGATGAACTGGAAAATGAATTGTATGCTTTTCGAAACATACTCGCTGACCGAGCCACTCACGACCGAATGAATCGAGAGATTAACGAGCTTTACGCAGATACGGTTCTGCAAAATCTTATAGTCAAACAACAACAGTGGCACGCAAAAATTAATGAATGGCTTCAACAAAAACAGGCTGTCTACAACCAATGGAATGGCCTCAACGACACCATTCTGATTTGGAGACGAACTGTGCCCGAACCAATACAACGATGATCAGGCATTGGATATTCATACTAGGCATGTTGCTTTGTGCAATAGTAGCCAACGCGCAGGAAACCGACATGGAGTTGGCGGATTATTACTACAACCAAGGCATGTTTGAGCAAGCCAAGTTGTATTACGAAAAAATCTACAAAACCAATAAAACATCCAAGGTATTCAACAATTATCTCAATACCTTGATCGAATTGCGCGACTTTGAAGAGGCCGAAAAAATGGCCAAGAAGAAAATCAAGGAAGACTCCAAAGACGGCGTGGGATATGTAAAACTCGGCGACCTCTATCGTAAATTCAACATGACCGAAAAAGCGAATGAGCAATTCGATGAAGCGGTCAAACGAGTAGAACCTACACGTTCCAACATTCAACGTCTGGCCAACGAATTCGGACTCATCAATGAGTTTGAATATGCCTTAAAGGTTTACGAAAAAGGAAGGGCACAGTCAAAGGACGGATACAACTTCACTTACGAGGTGGCCAACATGAAAGGAAATCTAGGAGATCAAGCCGGTATGACCGAAGCATTCCTGGATTTACTCGGAGAAGAGTCACATTATCTGCAAACCGTGCAGAACTCGTTCAACCGATTGCTCAATCTGGAGGAGAATACGGAGAATATGGAGATGCTGAAAACAGCCTTGTTAAAGCGCGCTCAAAAATTTCCGGAAAAAACCATCTATGCAGAAATGCTGGCTTGGCTATTCATGCAGAAAAAAGATTTCGCCTCAGCTCTTGTCCAATCAACTGCTCTTGATAAACGCCAAAACGAAAACGGAAGTCGTCTAGTAAATCTAGCGCAACTGGCATTAAACAACGGTGATTACGAGACAGCCCGAAAGGCCTACCAGGCCGTTATTGATAAAGGACCGGCATCCGACTACTACATCACAGCTCGCATCGAAAAACTTCAGGTTTCGAAAGAAGAGCTGGCCCAAAAACCTGGCAGCGACTCTACTCTTTACGCCCAACTGGAACTTGACTATATCGCAACCCTCAACGAAATCGGCCGTTCACATGAAACGGCAATCTTAATGAAAGAGCTTGCCCATGTTCAGGCATTTCATTTACAAAAATCGAACGATGCAGTTATCCTCCTCCGAGAGTCCATTGCCCTGCCGGGTATTTACAATAAGACACAAGCGCTTTGTAAACTGGAACTCGGCGATGTTCAAGTATTCAACGGTGATATCTGGGAGGCATCGCTTCTATTTTCCCAAGTAGAGCTCGATTTCAAAGATGACATGCTCGGCAATGAAGCAAAGTTTCGCAACGCACGTATTTCCTATTACACAGGTGACTTCGAATGGTCGCAAGGACAACTCGACGCGCTCAAAGCCTCAACTTCCAAATTGATTTCAAACGACGCTATTGATCTTTCGCTGCTCATTACTGATAACTTCAACATGGACACTACGACTGCACCTATGATGATGTTTGCACGCGCCGATCTACTTGCGTATCAAAACAGATACAGCGAATGCATTACTACACTCGACTCCATTCTTACGGAATATCCGTCGCACAGCCTCACCGACGAAATCAAAATGCTGAAGGCATCTATTTATATGAAGCAAGCACAATTCGATTTGGCCAGAGATTTATATCAAAACGTGGTTGACCTTCATTTCGCCGACATCACTGCCGACGATGCTTTGTTCAAACTTGCTTTGCTACAAGAGCAATTCTATAAGGATAACGCTAAAGCTATGTCGCTCTTCGAGAAGCTCATCACTGAATTTCCTGCGAGTCTATATGTAGTGGAAGCGCGCAAGCACTTTAGAGCGCTGCGCGGCGACGAGCTGAATTAACGGAACAATCCTTCCTCAATACCTCGGTTGATTTGCTCAAGAGCCTTGTCGAAATTGAAATCAGACAAGGAAAGCTGAACTTCCTTAAGACAAGTCATAGCAGGTCCTTCACTGCCATTGGATAAAGCATCCTCGATCATATCCAACGCAACTGAATCGTTTTCGGCGATGGTTGCTTTCAACTGAGTGGCCAACTCACTCCAATTTCTTTCTACCGTTTCCTTTGCAGAATCTCTGGTAGCCACTTCAGGCTTTATTTTATCTCGAATAGATCGAATCAGTTCATCCAACTTCACTGTCAGCAACTGCATTTGAGAGATAAGATCGACGCGAATTTTCCGCTCACCCGCCTCCTTTGAAGACTTCAATTGAACCGAAAGCTTACTAGCCAACTCGTATGCGTCGGTTGCACCAACGTTGCCGCTGACACCGGCTAGCGTGTGCAGGTAGTCGGCAAGACCGGCCACATCGCTGTTCATAACCATGGTGCGCACTTCGGTAGCTACGTTCACATAACGATTACCAAACTTCAGCAGCAACGCGTGATAAGATGCACGCTTCGAACCCGACCGCTTCAGTCCTTCTTCGTATTTCAATCCCGCTATTTGAATCGCTGACTTCGTCTTCTCTGCACCCGACACTGTTACCATGTCCATCGATATGCCTCGGATGTGTTTGATCAACGTTCGGTAAAGCACATCCGGATCGATTGGCTTAGTGATGTGGTCGTTCATGCCTGCCGCCAAACTCTTTTCGTATTCTCCCTTGATTGCATGCGCCGTCATTGCGACAATCGGTAACTCGTCTGCCTTCATGCGAGTTCTGATTTCGCGCGTGGCTGTTAGGCCATCCATCTCGGGCATCTGAATATCCATGAGCACCAAATCATACGACTGTCCCTGTATCATTTCAACAGCCATGATTCCATTCACCGCAGAGTCAACATGTGCGCCAACGTCTTCAAGAAGTTCTGTTGCGAGATCCATGTTGATCTCGTTGTCTTCAACCAGAAGCAAGCGAACTCCTTTCAGATGCTGCCTGTACAACTCCATGTAGTCAATCTCCTCGCGTTGAGATCGCATGCGCCTTTGGTCTTGCTGTAACACATCAGCAATCGTGTCATTCAACGTAGAAATGCCAATTGGCTTTATCAGAAGTCCATCCACCAAATTCTTGTTGAGTGCATCGCGCACGGCCTCTGCACCATGAGATGTGACCATTACTACCGATGGCACTTTCTCGGGAGCGCCATCTTTAATGTCCTTTACCAATTCCAGTCCGGTCATACCGGGCATCTTCCAATCGACTACAAGCAGTGCGATTTCTTCTCCGCGCTCTAGCACATCATTCCAGATTTTTTTCGCATCGGGTGCATTTTCTGCTACGAGCACATTGAAGCCAAGCGATTCCAGCATCTCTGTCAATACCATGCGCGCACTTTCAGAATCATCTGCAAGCAAAGCAGTCAAGCCATAATTAGGCATCGGTAAGGACTCTTCAGGTGCTTCGGCATTCGAGAAAAATGCGTTGAAGGTAAAATCCGAGCCTACCCCCGATTCGCTGGTTGCTGTTAGCTCACCATCCATCATTTCCACTATGCGCCGACAAATAGTCAATCCAAGACCTGTTCCTCCGTACTTGCGCGTAGTCGACAAGTCAGCCTGCTGAAACGGATTGAATAGATTCTGAAGTTGTGTTTCTGTAATGCCGATTCCGGAATCTCGAATACTGAAATTCACAATGCATCCGTAAGGGAGCGATTTCAGCAGCTTTGCCATCACGCGAATTTCACCGCGCTCGGTAAACTTCGCCGCGTTGTCAGTTAGATTGAGTAACACCTGGCGTAATCGCAAACTGTCACCCAGCACATAACGTGGTATAGCTACATCTACATACGTGATAAACTCAACTTCCGATTTATGCTGCAGCTTCACATTCACGGCATCGGCAACTTCAGAAACAACTTCCGCAATTGCCATAGTGTCGTTTTCCAGTGTAAGCTTGCCAGCTTCTATCTTAGAAAAATCGAGAATGTCATCGATAATACGAAGCAAGTTTTTAGCCGACACATCGATCTTGCGATGGTAGTCAACTTGCTTTTCACTCAGGGGTGTCTTACCCATCAGATAGTTCATTCCGATGATGGCATTCATCGGTGTGCGAATTTCATGCGACATATTCGCCAAGAACTCACTCTTCGAGCGACTCGAACTCTCGGCCATATGACGAAGCACTGCCATTTGCTCATAGCGCTCATTGGCATCGGTAGCTGCTCGATTAGCCATATCGATCTTTCTGCTTCCATACCATGAATAGAAGGCTATAGCAACAGGGGCCAAATCAGCCACCCAACAGGCCGGTGTGCTGATATGCACCTGCCACAAACCGGCAAGTGTAATTTCAGTCAATGACCACTCAGCTTCAATGTAGGTAATGAGCGCCGAAATCAGACATCCCAAGAGGAAACCCAACGCAATGTGGATTTCCTTTTCTGTTTTGAACGCCTTTCGGATAAATGGACTGTCTTCGAGAGCCATGATCAAGCTTCAGCTTATACCTGCTTAATCATCTGCACGTTGATGATGAGCTTTACTTCATCGGAAAGCACAATGCTGCCATCCTCCGTATTTGCGTTCCAATGCAAGCCGAAATCCGCGCGCATCAACGACCCGGTAATTTCAAATCCGGCCCGGGTAAGACCCCATGGGTCAACCACTAAACCGGTATAATTCGCTTGCATAGAAATAGACTTTTTCACTCCACGTATGGTAATATCACCATGTAGCACATAATTCTTATCGCCTGTCTTCTCCAGCTTTCCTGCATCAAAACGCAACGACGGGTGAGAAGCGGCATCAAAAAAGTCGTTGGTGCGTAAATGCTCATCACGCTGACTGTTTCGTGTATTAATAGAAGCTACTTCTGCTTCAAATTGCAACTCTGCATCCGAGAAATCCGGTGCATCCGAATGCATCGAGCCCGAGCTGTTCTCAAATGTTCCGCTTACGTTGGTAATCATCATGTGGCGCACTTTGAAAGTAACTTCACTGTGCGCAGGATCCATAATCCAGAGTTGTTTTGACATGTTTCGTGGTGATTTTATGTGAGCAACAAAGATGCATCCTTTTGCAGCTTTCGATGCCGTTTATCCAATAAAAAAACCCCGGAGTTTCCTCCGGGGTAGATTACTAAATCAACCAACACTTGTGCTACTGAGCTTCAATGAATGGCCCGTTGCACCGTGCGACTAATTTCTAGCCACTGCACATTTCACACGAGTCAGGATTGTCGAGTGAGCATGAAATAGCAGCCTGGTTGCGTGCAATCTCATCAGCACTCATTCCTGCCGATGCCGACATTTCCATAGTCATTTGGGCCGTCTCTGGCTCCACCATGGCAGGCTCAACTGCGTATGCAGCTGCCGTTGCTATGGCCATAGCCGATTCAGCCTGTGCCGGAATAGTTTCTGTTTTGTATTTCTTGTCAACGGTGAACTTGATTGCATCTGTTGCTGCCTTCGTGCGCAGGTAGTACATGCCGGTTTTCAAGCCACGCTCCCATGCATAGAAGTGCATCGACGAAAGTTTACCGAAGTTCGGGTTCTCCATAAACACATTGAGCGACTGGCTCTGACAGATATATGCGCCGCGATCAGCCGACATATCTATAATCGCCTTTTGCGAAAGCTCCCAAGCCGTTTTGTACAATGCCTTCAGATTGTCTGGGATCTCCTCGATGTTCTGCACCGAACCGTTCGCTGAAATCAACTTGTTCTTTAGGTCTTCATTCCACAAACCAAGATTCACTAAGTCGCGCAACAAATGTTTGTTCACGATGATATACTCACCTGCCAAAACGCGACGTGTGTATATATTGCTTGTATAAGGTTCAAAGCACTCGTTGTTACCCAAAATCTGCGCTGTACTAGCCGTTGGCATTGGAGCCAACAACAGTGAATTACGCATACCGTGTTGCTTGATTTCTTCCTTCAATACATCCCACTCCCAGCGTGAAGTTGGAGCCGCATCCCACATATCGAACTGCAGAATACCTTGGCTTGCCGGTGAGCCTGGGAAAGTCTCATAAGCACCATCGACCTTGGCCAAATCTTTCGATGCAGTGGCCGCTGCGTAATAAATGGTCTCGAAAACTTCCTTGTTCATCTGACGTGCCTCTGCACCATCAAACGGATAACGCATCAAAATGAAGGCGTCAGCCAATCCTTGCACACCGATTCCAATGGGGCGATGACGCATGTTGCTCTTCTTGGTTTCGGGCACCGGATAGAAGTTGCCATCAATGATCTTATTCAGATTAATCGTGAGTTGGTAAGCTACATCAAACAATTTGTGATGATCGAACTTGCCGTCCTTCACGAACTTAGGCAATGCGATTGAGCCCAGGTTACATACTGCAATCTCATCAGGTGCTGTATACTCCATGATTTCAGTGCAGAGGTTAGAACTCTTAATGGTCCCAAGGTTCTTTTGGTTGCTCTTGCTGTTGGCAGCGTCTTTATAGAGCATATACGGCGTTCCTGTCTCAATTTGAGACTCCAGAATCTTGAACCACAAGTCTTGCGCCTTGATGGTTTGACGACCCTTACCTTCTGTTTCATACTTCGTGTAGAGTGCTTCAAATTCAGGACCCCATGTGTCAGACAAACCAGGGCACTCGTTGGGGCACATCAATGTCCACTCTCCATCTTCCTTCACACGTTGCATGAACAAATCCGGAATCCAAAGAGCATAGAACAAGTCGCGAGCACGTGCTTCTTCCTTACCGTGATTCTTCTTCAGATCAAGGAAATCATAGACATCAGCATGCCATGGCTCGAGGTAAATGGCAAAAGATCCTTTGCGCTTACCACCACCCTGATCTACATAACGAGCCGTATCGTTGAACACTTTCAACATGGGCACAATACCATTGCTGGTGCCATTTGTCCCTTTGATGTATGAACCCTTTGCGCGAACGTTGTGAATGCTCAAGCCAATGCCGCCTGCACTTTGTGAAATGAGAGCGGTTTGCTTAAGTGTATTGTAAATACCTTCAATGCTATCGCTTTGCATTTGCAGCAAGAAGCATGAGCTCATTTGTGGCTTTGGAGTGCCTGCGTTAAACAAGGTTGGAGTAGCGTGTGTAAACCAACCCTCACTCAACATGTTGTAGGTCTTAATTGCCTCTGCAATGTCTTGCTTGTGTATACCCACTGCAACGCGCATGAACAGCTGTTGCGGACGCTCGGCAACCTTGCCGTTCATCTTCAACAAATACGAACGCTCCAGCGTTTTAAATCCGAAGTAATCAAAATTGAAATCACGATCGTAAATAATCGTGCTGTCCAAAATTGGAGCATTATCGATTATCACCTTGTACACATCATCAGCAATCAAACCTGCATTAGCGCCGGTTTTGGGATCCAGGTAGTAGTACAAGTCAGTCATAACCTGACTGAACGATTTCTTGGTATTCTTATGCAGGTTGCTCACCGCAATACGCGAAGCGAGCAATGCATAATCGGGGTGAGTTGCCGTATTAGTAGCTGCTATTTCTGCCGCAAGATTATCAAGCTCACTCGTGGTAACCCCATCGTAAACTCCTTCGATTACCTTCATGGCAACCTTTACCGAATCTACAATTGGATTTAACCCATAGCACAACTTGGCGATACGCGCGGTGATCTTGTCAAACTTCACCGTCTCCTT
Organism: Flavobacteriales bacterium; assembly: GCA_044348775.1. GTDB lineage: Bacteria > Bacteroidota > Bacteroidia > Flavobacteriales_D > Sanyastnellaceae > JAIBBG01. The sequence goes on from JBIKSC010000013.1 coordinate 11,852, forward strand.
GTGACCATCTCTTTTTACAACAAACATATAGTTAGTTTTTTTTTGAATTGTGGTTGGCCGGGATTTCCAATTTCTACCGAAAAGATTCCCGCTCCTCTTCGGCACCCGGTTTTAACGGGCTTGGTTAACTTCCTCTGTTTTCAAAAGGAAAACTTCGCTCTTTAACAGCGGATTGAACATTCAAGCCGCTGCTCTAAAACGAGAGTGCAATAAAAGTGTCTAGGTATTGAATTCTCAAAAAATCAACTAGGGTTGTTTTTAAGAATCCCATGGTAATTATTCACATCGATAAAATATGAAAACTTATTTTGTTCGCTCTCCTTTTTTTACTTAAAGAGCGGTGCAAATCACATCAAAAATCTTCGTTCAGTGAAAACGTCTGCTTATCCTTGTCTGCCATCACACCGGCCTTCTGGTAGTCCCCAACACGCTTCTCGAAGAAATTAGTTTTTCCTTGAAGCGAAATCATTTCCATGAAGTCAAACGGATTACTCTTGTTGTATACACGGTCGTTCCCCAACTCAGCCAGCAAGCGGTCAGCTACAAACTCGATGTATTGAGCCATCAAATCACTATTCATTCCAATCAACTTCACCGGCAATGCATCAATAATGAACTCCTTCTCGATTTCCACAGCATTGGTAATAATTTCCATTATGCGTTCCTTAGAAAGCTTATTGATGATATGCTTGTTATAAAGCAAACACGCAAAATCACAATGCAACCCCTCATCACGACTGATTAACTCATTCGAGAAAGTCAAACCAGGCATAAGACCACGTTTCTTCAACCAGAAAATACTGCAGAATGAACCGCTGAAAAAGATGCCCTCTACCGCAGCAAATGCCACAAGGCGCTCAGCAAAGGTTCCGTTCTTAATCCAACGCAACGCCCAATCAGCCTTCTTACGAACACAGTCCAGCGTATCAATCGCATTGAATAAATAATTCTTGTCCTTCGTGTCCTTAATGTAGGTATCAATCAACAGCGAATACGTCTCGCTGTGGATGTTCTCCATCATAATCTGGAATCCGTAAAAGAACTTCGCTTCCGTGTACTGAACTTCACGAACAAAATTCTCGGCCAAATTCTCATTCACGATTCCATCGCTTGCTGCAAAGAAGGCCAACACATGCTTGATGAAGTGACGCTCATCGTTTGTAAGCTTCGTATTCCAGTCAACGAGATCCGCCTCCAAATCAATCTCCTCAGCGGTCCAAAAATTCGCTTGACTCTTCTTGTAGAAGTGCCAAATGTCATGATGAACGATTGGGAATAATACAAAACGATCGGGGTTCTCTTTGAGAATGGGCTCCTCTGTGTGTAGAGTCATGTTTTCTTGCAATGCTAGTTCAGCCACTGATTCCATTTCGGGCATTTTTGGTTCGGTTAACTTTAAAAAGGTAAAATACTTCAGCTATCTTTTCCTTCGAAAATCAATCAGTTAGGCTGGTTGGAATTCTTTGGGTTCGACGCTGTCAAAGGTCACCCAAATTCCCTTTAAAGTCAAAAGGAAACAATTGACAACCGGCTATACTTTTTAACATGACAACCATCAGCCATGATTTTCAAGACTTAACCCACAATTCTGCTGAACGCCCGACAGCCTGTCAGTTTACCTGCTCATGGCACTATTTTTCGCTTCGCGGCGGGCCGCAGAACATTAAATTTGCGTCCGTTCTTTTAAGAATAGGTTACATACATTATTATGATTGGTACTATCAACAAAATCCTCAAAAAATTCCTAGGCGACAAGTCGCAGGAAGATCTGAAGGATATCAACCCGATTGTGGGTCAAATCAAGCAAATCGGCCAAAGCATCACCTCTATTTCGCACGATGAGTTGCGCGCTCGCTCAGAAAAACTCCGCGAGCAAATCAAAACTCGCATAGCCGGAGAAGAAGAGCAAATCGCACAATTAAAAATCCAAGCCGAAGCCCTCCCCGGTACCGAGCTCGAACAGAAAGAGGCTATCTATACTCAAATCGACAAGCTTGAAAAGGACGTGGATCGTCTAATTGAAGAAGTGCTCACTGAAATTCTACCGGAAGCATTTGCTATCGTTCGTGAAACAGCGCGTCGTCTGAAAGAAAATTCCGAAATACGACTGAAGGCAACCGACTTCGATCGTCAGCTTGCAACCGTGACCTCAAAAGACTATGTCACAATTGAAGGTGACAGTGCTATCTGGAAAAACAATTGGATGGCCGCCGGAAACCGCACAACCTGGGACATGGTTCACTATGACGTGCAGCTTATTGGTGGGATCGCCCTCCATCGCGGTAAAGTAGCTGAAATGGCCACAGGTGAAGGTAAAACACTCGTCGCCACACTGCCTGTATTCTTAAATGCCCTTGCCGGACGTGGAGTACACGTGGTAACTGTCAACGACTACCTCGCAAAGCGCGACTCCGAATGGATGGGCCCTCTCTACGAGTTTCATGGTTTATCTGTCGATTGTATCGATAGGCACCAACCCAACAGCGCTGCGCGTCGTAACGCCTATCGGGCTCACATCACATTCGGAACCAACAATGAATTCGGTTTCGACTACCTGCGCGACAATATGGCGGTAGAAGCTTCCCAACTGGTTCAACGCAAACATCACTTCGCTATCGTCGATGAGGTTGACAGCGTACTCATCGATGAGGCCAGAACACCTCTCATTATTTCGGGTCCAACACCCAAAGGCGACGACCAGGAATTCGATGCCCTCAAACCAAAAGTGCAATTGCTGATGAATGCACAGAAGGCCGCATCAACTGATTTTCTTACCCTCGCTAAAAAGAAACTAAGCTCAGACAATGGATCCGTTTCCAAAGAAGAGATGACCGAGGGATCATTGGCGCTTTACAGGGCCTACAGAGCACTCCCAAAAAACAAAGCACTGATCAAATTCCTCAGCGAGGAGGGAATTAAATCACAACTTCTCAAAACGGAAGGTCAATACCTCCAAGACAATCAGCGCGACATGCACAAGGTGGATGCTGAGCTCTTCTTTGTTATTGATGAAAAAAACAACCAAATCGAACTGACCGAGAAAGGAATTCAACTGATCTCGAGTAACATGGAAGACGATCAGTTTTTCTCATTACCTGATTTAGGCACCGTGCTTGCCGAAATTGAAACAAGCGGAAAATCTGACGAAGAAAAAACAAAAGCAAAAGATGACTTGATGCGCGATTACAGCATCAAGAGCGAACGTATTCATACCATTCACCAGCTTCTCAAAGCATATGCATTGTTCGAAAAAGACGTTGACTATGTCCTAATGGACAACAAAGTCAAAATCGTTGACGAACAAACAGGCCGTATCATGGAAGGTCGTCGCTATTCCGATGGACTACACCAGGCTATAGAGGCGAAAGAGAATGTGCGTGTAGAAGCGGCCACTCAAACATATGCTACGATAACGCTGCAAAACTTCTTCCGCATGTATCACAAGCTGGCCGGTATGACCGGAACGGCAGAAACGGAGGCGGGTGAGTTGTGGAGTATTTACAAGCTCGACGTTATGGTTATACCAACCAATCGTGCCATTTCCCGCAAAGACATGGAAGACAAGGTCTACAAAACCAAACGTGAAAAATACAATGCCGTCATTGAAGAAATTGCTGAACTCAGCGCTGCGGGAAGACCTGTGCTTGTTGGTACCACCACGGTCGAGGTGAGTGAATTACTCTCCAAAATGCTCAGGCTTCGCAATATCGATCACCAGGTACTCAACGCGAAACTCCATCAAAAAGAGGCCGATATTGTAGCTATGGCGGGTCGTTCAGGCACCGTTACCATCGCCACCAATATGGCCGGTCGTGGTACCGACATCAAACTCACTCCGGAGGTTAAAGCGGCAGGAGGTTTAGCCATTATTGGAACCGAACGTCACGACTCACGACGTGTAGACCGTCAGCTTCGTGGTCGCGCCGGACGACAAGGCGATCCGGGTTCATCGCAATTCTACGTTTCTCTGGAAGACGATCTGATGCGTCTTTTCGGTAGTGATCGGATTGCAAAAATGATGGACCGCCTGGGATTAAAAGAAGGCGAGGTCATTCAACACAGCATGATCACTTCGAGCATTGAACGAGCCCAGAAAAAAGTAGAAGAAAACAACTTCGGTATACGCAAACGCTTGCTTGAGTATGATGACGTTATGAATGCTCAACGCGAAGTCATCTACAAAAGAAGAAAACATGCACTATTCGGGGAGCGCCTCAAACTGGATATAGACAATATGTTCTATGATCTATCAGCTATTGCAGTTGAGCAAAACCAACCTGTCAAGAATTATGAAGGTTATAAGATTGATGTCTTGCGATTGTTTGGCATCGAACCCGCTGCAGCCCAGGAAGAGTTCAACACAGGTAAAATGGATGATATCACCCAGAAAACCTATCAGGCCGTTGAAGCGCGCTATAAGAATCGAGTGGAAGAAATTAAACGCGAAGCATTCCCTGTTATCAAAAATGTTTTCGAAAACAATACTCAAGGTTTCACCAATATCGCTATTCCATTTAGCGATGCCCGCAAGACAATACAGGTAGCGGTCAATCTAGAAAAAGCCTACCAAAGTCAATGCAGTGAAATCGTAGATGCTCTGGAAAAAGGAATCACTCTTGCTATGATTGATCAAAGCTGGAAAGAACACCTGCGAGATATGGATGACCTTCGAAGTAACGTTCAGTTTGCTTCGCATGAACAAAAAGATCCGCTACTCATATACAAACTGGAGAGTTATCGTTTGTTCAAGAATCTTATTGCCAAAGTAAACGGAGAGCTTACCGGATTTTTAATGCATGCCCGCTTACCTCAAGGTCAAGAAGGACAAGTGCGCCAGGCGCCTGCTGCAAAAGCACCTGAACCCGCACGACTCAACACGCAAAAAGCCGACAGCCTGAATCTACAGCAACGAGTTGCCGTATCACAACAAAGCACTCCTCAGTCACAGCAAGGCATACCACAAGGTCCACCACCCAAAGCAGAACCTATTAAAGCAGAAGTGCGCATAGGACGAAATGACCCATGTCCTTGTGGCAGCGGCAAAAAATACAAAGCTTGCCACGGCCAGGAAGGTTAATACATTTTCAGAAAATCAGAAACCGGACAGCAATGTTCCGGTTTCTTCCCATTGCTTCATAACGACATCGAGCTCAGATTTGAGACTTGCATACTGGTCAAGCTTTTTCTTCGATGATTCAGCATCTGTATAATCTAACACTGCTATTTCTTCGTTCAACTTAGCCAGTTCGCCTTCGATTCGCTCAATATCACGTTCTTGCTTTTGAAGCTGCGTTTCAAGTTTCTTCTTTTGTTTCTCACGCTCCCGCACCTCGTCGCGAGAGATTGGGCTCGCATCAGCTTCATGCACTGTTGGCTTGGTGTTGACCGTTTGCTTGTTCTTCTCAAACATTGCAATACTCTCTGCCTTTTTCTCTTTCAAGAAATCAAGAACATCGCCGGGCCATATGCGCAAACGATCTGGCTTTATTTCATAAACTGTATTGGTAAGACCGTGCAGAAAATCCCTGTCATGACTCACTACGAACAGCGTTCCGTCGTAGCGCATCAAGGCTTGCTTCAACACTTCCTTCGAAGCCAAATCCAAGTGGTTGGTCGGTTCATCGAGAACCAGAAAGTTATACGGCTGTAATAAAAGTTTACAAAGTGCCAATCGAGCCTTCTCTCCACCACTCAATACCTTCACTTTCTTATCTACATCATCTCCACTAAAAAGAAAAGCTCCAAGCATAGAGCGAACACTCTTCCGAATGTCACCAACTGCTTCGTCATCGATTGTTTCAAAAACAGTTTTAGTGCCATCGAGCTCGTCACTTTGATTCTGTGCGTAATAACCAACACTGACACTATAGCCAGGTGTGAACTCACCCTCGTGCTGCTCCTTGCGCATTATCATGCGTATAAGTGTGCTCTTGCCGACACCATTCTTTCCAACCAAAGCGATCTTTTCTCCCCTCGCTATCAAAACATCGACTCCACTAAACAATCTATTCTCGCCATATGCCTTGCCCAGAGCCTTGCCCTCCAGTATAATCTTTCCGGCATGAGGCGCGGGTGGAAAACTGATACGAACTTTGGTAGAGTCTATATCATCCACTTCAATACGATCCAACTTTTCCAATTTGCGTATCAACGTTTGCGCAAATGCCGCCTTATCTTTCTTTGCGCGAAACTTATCTATCAGCTTCTGTGTATCCTCAATGTACTTCTGCTGATTCTTCGCCGCAGCCTCCTGACGCTCTACTTCGTCCTGACGCTGAACAATGTATTTACTATATGAAAACTTATAATCATAGACTTTGCCCTTCGTTATCTCAATTGTGCGAATAGTTACATTATCGAGAAACGTACGATCGTGCGAAATCAAAACAATGGCACCTGCATAATCCTTCAAAAACTCCTCGAGCCACTCAATACTCTCTATGTCCAAGTGGTTGGTGGGCTCGTCAAGCAACAACAAATCCGGATTCTGCAGCAAAATTTTACCCAACTCCACACGCATCTTCCAGCCACCGCTGAATTCAGCCATTTTTCGATTCATGTCTTCAGACCGAAAACCCAGCCCCTTGAGAACCTTCTCAATCTTCTCTTCCAAATTACTGCTTCCCAACACCTCCAACCGATGCGACACTTCCTCAAGCTCGTCCAACTTTCGAGCGTAATCATCGCTCGTATAGTCATGGTGATCCGTGATCGCCACTGTTAACTCTTCTAATCGATTCTTCATCAACTGCACTTCGCGAAATGCTGTGCCCGCCTCTTCATAAACAGTTGCATTCTCGCTATGCTTCATTTCTTGCGCCAAATACCCAACAGTGGTGCCTCGCGCAAAGGCGATACTTCCTTCATTGGGCATCTGAAGTCCTGCAAGTGTTTTGAGAAGCGTTGACTTTCCTGCACCATTCTTACCCACCAAGCCTATGCGATCGCGAGGACCAATAAAAAATCCAATTCGCGAAAACAATTCGCGTGAACCAAAATGAATTGTGAGATTGCCTACAGTAACCATGGTAAAATCGGCCGCAAAAGTACGACCTCCTTCATGGGTTTCATGACTCTGCATGAAAACAAAAAGCCCCTCCGAATCGGAAGGGCTTTTCGATATGAATTTCTTTTCTTAATAATGCCACAAATCGTGCTCCAATGTAAAGAGATCATTTTTGATACGTTCACTTTCCATAAGCGCATCCACACCCTTCCAGGTCGGAGAAACACCACGATTGTATACGTTATCTTCCTTCACCACATAGCCTTGGAACATACGCATTTGAAAGAGCTGATCAAATGTCATTTCCTGAGAACCGTTGTGCGTATTAAATACATCGTAGTTATTGAAGATGTAGCGACACTCCGGGTAATACAACCAAAAGAGCTCCTTCTGTCCCTTCACTTCTCCACTTTCTGAATAACGCAAAACAATCGGTGCAATGCCAATGATGCGCACATAACGCTCTGAACGCTGCTTATCAAAAATCCAGTCTTCCTTGATTTTATAAGATACGACATCGCGGGATGTTACTTCTTCAACATTACGGACCTCTTCTTTTTCACCTGTATCCAAGTTTTCGCGGTAGCGAATAACTACAGGATTGAGCATAGAATCCAATTCTGTCTGTCCAAGCGGATAACGAAACTCGTCATCTTCTTGTGTTGGCCCAGTGCCATAAGCTGTAATCGACCCTTGATCAATTAGACCAATTCTGATTACATCAAACAAACTCTTTCTATTCTCCAACTCATCGATTGGGAAATACATGGTCTGGTTGATCTTTTGGCGCAAATCGATTACCTGCCAAATACGCTTCGCCCACATAACGTCGGCCTCACGCAGGTAAGGGTAACCAATTACCTTTCTTGTCGGGTTGTGTTCGCGCACGTACGCACCATCAAGCACAGTTTGAGTTTGTGCCAACAAAACGTCAGTAACGGACAACACACAGAGCAGGAGCAGAAACAGATTTTTACGATTCATAGTTATTTCGTTTTTACTGCAGTTTCAAAGTAATAGCCGCCAGTTTACGATCGGTATTATCAGGCATTTTACACATGATTTGCTCAATGAAGATTTTCTCACCTTTCTTCATTTTGCGAATCGCTTGGCTAGCCTCATCAGAGATGCGGTTACCATTGCACTTGTATTCCTTCAAAACACCGTTACTAGCCAAAGTGACCATAAATGATGTAACCTGAGCAGTTACAGGGAAGTCAAATCCTTCCATGTCTGCACGCACACCCGCTGCTACCGATGCATCCCCCTGAGGAATCATGCTATCGTATGGTTTCTTACCACCGAAAGAAGGAATCGGGTCAGGGATACGCTTAATACGGAATTGACGAGCCGGCATTTGAACGCTTTCACCATTGATGTTGGCTGTAACATTGATCGTTGCATCCTTTCCCTCACCTGGCTTTACGTTGTAAGTGCCATCAGAGCTTGGAGAAATAGATCCACCGCTCATAGTCACAGTCAACGCACTGCGATCCACACCGGGAACTGAAATCTCCACCGGATTATCCAAGCCTCTGTAGAATACATTCATATTTACAGGAGATACAACCAATGCCGGTTCACCAACAAAGAATGGCTGAGTAGCGAACGGAATGAATTCCATCTTACCATCCTTCTCGTATCCAATCTGGCCGGTGTATCCGTGTGGGCCTAGTCCTAAACTACCAGTATTCACCTTGAATCGGCACTTACCGTCCGGATCAGCGGCAATACCGTCACCCGAAGCTGCGAAAGTACTTGGTGTTGGCACCTTGTCACCGTTGTAAGCACCGCCCATATATAGCTTGGTGTTACTGGTCTTGTTGTATGCCGCCAAGTAAACTTCTAACTCATAGTCCTTACCCTTCAAAACGTAACTTTGCAGCGGAACCGCAGCTACTGTCACATCCGAGAACTTTAAGTCAGTTGCGTTAATGCTCGCTGCAAGGAAACTCATAACAGAGGTCTTTGCATTCAATACATCCGTTTCAATTTTCGACATGGTTGCCACAACAGCCGCGAGTGGTGTATGGTAGAACTTATTGGTCTCCCATACTTCCATCTTGCCTTCAGCATCCGGCTCTTCGTTGTAAACAAAAGTGCTGTCCAATGAAGCCAAAATCTCGTTATCCAATGGGATGACTTTACCGTCGATATTGGTAACCTGAATGCCCTTCAACTTCTCTTTGAATTCAGTTAACTTCGTTTTCAATTCAAAAGCAGACCAAGGATCCTGGCGAGGAGCTTGTGGGTTAGGGCCAACCAACAACGTAGTATTGTTTTGGTTTTCGTCCAACTTAGTTACTTTCTCTCTACCTTCTTTTGAGCCCAGATCGATTGCCTTCTTCTTGTCCTCTGTCATATACTCCTCGTAATTGGCTCCAGTTGGGTCACCCTTCATGGAGCAAGCAATTGCGCGAGCCTTGAGAATTTCAATGTAGTCAATCATTTCGTCACCCAACTTGGATACTTCCTCAGCTTTTGCCAAGAATGGAGCTGCCTTATCGGCCTCCTTAGCTGCTCTCAAGCCTGCAAGCGTAGCCTGCGCTTTGGTCTGCAATACCTCGGAGGTTTTACCCAAACCTTTATTGATCTGGATAAACGCGTTCAATACATCTTTCGATATGTTCATTGCAAGAAGAGCGGTGAGTACGAGGTACATCATACCGATCATCTTCTGCCTGGGGGTTTCTTTTCCGCCTGCCATTTTCTAATCTTTAAAATTGGTTGTTTGGTTGTTCTTTTTCAGAGCAGCGCTAAACAATTATTGGCGGGCAGTACCCATCGCGTTAAGCA
>JBIKSC010000014.1:0-21554 GCA_044348775.1 Flavobacteriales bacterium
TTTTTCTTCTAGGAGTTGAAAGTTAACGGGTTTTTCGATAAACCCGTCGGCGCCTGTTTCTTTCGCACGATTCATATTGGCTGCATCTCCGTAGGCTGATACCATGAATACTTTTAAAGTGGGCAACTTTTCTTTCACCTGCTGCAGCAAATCGAAGCCTGTCATTCCGGGCATATTGATGTCGCTCAGGATAAGCACGATGTCCATTGGTTGCACGTGCGAGAGTAGTTCGAGCGCTTCCTCACCGGAGTGCGCAAACACGAATGAGAATTTGCCGGCTTTGATCTCTTTGCGGAAGCGCTGCAGGAAGAGGTCTTTAACGTCGAGTTCGTCATCCACGACGAGGAGTTTTGTGGCCATGTTTAAAGCGGTAGAGTTAGTGTGAATTCTGTGAAGTTGTTTTCTTCGGAGTCAACGCTCATCATGCCTTGGTGTTCTTTGGTCATGATGTCGTAGCTCAGCGAAAGTCCCAATCCTGTGCCTTGCCCCGTGGGTTTGGTGGTGAAGAAGGGCTCGAATATTTTGTCTTTGATGGCTTTCGGAATACCGCTGCCATTATCGCGGATTTTGATGATGACGTTGCCGTCTTTGCGCGTAGTACTGATGCGTATCTCCGGCTTGTATTCCGTGTTACCGCTTTCCTTGTTATTGCGCTCGCGTTCGGCGGCTGCGTAGAAACCGTTGTTGAGCAAGTTGAGAATTACACGACTCAATTCTTGCGGTATGGCTTGTACGAGTGGAATGCCGTCTTCAAAGTTCTTCACGATGGCGCAATTGAAATCGCGAGAAGTCGCGCGCATTCCATGGAACGCCAGGTCGGTATACTCCGCGCACAGATGATTGATGTCGGTGGGCACTTTGGTGCCGGTAGTGCCGCGAGAGTGCTGAAGCATGGTGGCTACAATCGAATCAGCGCGTTTTCCGTGATGGGCAATTTTGGTGAGATTGCCTTTGAGACTTTCGATGATGTCTTTCTTGTCTTCTTCGTCGGTACTTTCTTCAAGTTCTTGAAGCAGATCGACCGAAAGCGATGAGAAGTTGTTGACGAAGTTGAGCGGGTTTTTGATTTCATGCGCGATACCTGCTGTCATCTGTCCGAGTGATGCCATCTTTTCTGAGAGGATCAACTGGTCTTGCGCCGATTTACGTTCGGCCTCAGCAACAGCAAGTGCCTTCACCATTTTGTTGAAGGCTCGACCGAGCTCACCGATTTCATCGCGGCTTCCCGACTTCACTTGTTGCGTGCGATCGCCTTCGCCCACGCGAATAGCGGCATCGCGCAAGGCAAGCACCGGAACGGAGATGTTGCGCGCCAGCAAAAAGCCGATGAATACACCCACACACAACACGATGAAACAAACGAAGAGCGAGGTGAATCGAATTTCTTTCTTACTCGTGGTGATGGCGTCGGTACCCATGGCTAGCACGATGTCTCCACTCATGAGCGGCGTGCTGAATGGCGACGTTTTCACAATCATGGTGTCGTTCGAGAGCAAATCTGCCGGAATAGGATATTCATCGGGCACCGTTTTGAATATCGTTTTTTCACCCGATGCAGAATCCATTTGCATTAACCCTACAAACTTCAGCTCTTCGTTTTTGCGCACGAAGTCCATAGCGGTTTCCACACCTTCGAGGTTTTGTTCGGTGAGCGCAATTTTTACCCCGAGAGCAACTGTATTGGCGAGGTTTTGTACCTCGGTGTTGTAGTTGTTGAGGAGGGTGCGTTGCTGTTGTTCGGGGAAGTAGAACAACACGAAGAACGCGAACATCACGACCACCGAAAGCACGGTGAACCAGATTTTCGATTTCAGCGAAAGTTTGATCATGCGATAAAAATTAGAATGTCTTTTTGCTGTCAATCGTTACTACGTGACCCGACTTCAATGTGTACCCTGCTTCGACCACGCCAATGGCGCCGGGGTTTTGTGCGATGTAGTTTTCTACGTCTGTTGAACTGCCATAGAATACGGGTGCTTTGGCTTTTCCTTGAAATACGAGAGCCAACCAGAATTTATTGAGTTGGTCGCCGGTCATGCCCATGATTTTTTTGGCGGTTGAACTTCCAACGGAAGTGTTGGCTTTCATGAAGGCGATCGACACTTTGGTGCCATCGGCCCAACGTTGCTTTTCGCCCAGCATGACAGATTTGAGTTCTTTCATCGTCATGGCTGCAGGAGCACCTTTGTCGTTGGCGATGACCATGATGGCTTGGTCCTGAGCGTTCGATTTGTTTGCTACCGACAGTGAAAGCAATACAATCAAGAGTGCCGGAAGGATATAGTGAATGAGTTTGTTCATAGTATTAGGTTTTTAGAATCCGACGGCAAATTGGAAGTTCAAGGTGTTGGTGTGCGAAAGCTGCACGTCTTCGTGCCAGGTTTCCATATAGCCATACTCGAGCTTCACCACAGCGAGGTAATTGATTTCGTAACGCAATCCGAAGACGCCACCGCGTTGCGTATTGTTAGAGAAGAGCATTTCATCATGATCGAATTCCAATACATCGACACGCACATACGGAACGAATTTTTGCTTGATGCGATAGCCCGCATAGAGATATCCGGCAGGGCTTACAGGATTTACTTCGGTGATTGCACCGTCAACGAGTGTGTCGTTGTAAGCATTCATGCCAACACTCGCTTCAGCCAGCAATTCGAATTTGTTTCCGAAGTAAGAAACCGATGCGCTGTAGAGCGATTGATCAATATCTTTTTTAGCGACGTTTGTTGTATGGTGTTGCACCGTCTGCGCCTCAATATTATCGTGGTAGTAGGTAAGGCCGAAACGCAAGTGGTCGACCGGAGTCATATTCACACCGAGCATGATGGACTTTGGTTTATTGAAATCGAGCGCATCTGTCGAAGCAGTTCCATTACCAATAAGAGCATCGTAGCCAAAACGTAATTTGCCCAAGTTTTGTCCTTGAAAGCGAATACCCGTGGTGTGAAGCGGAATGACGCCTTTGCCAAACATCTCCGGACGGAAAATGGTCGGGAACAGCACACGTCCGTGGTGATAGGAATCGTTCCAGTAATTGACCGGCGTGTGATGTTTACCAAAGAGAATGTTGTGATTTCCTTTGATGTTGTACTTCATGATGATTCGCTCGACGCTGATGTCGAAGCGGGTAGGGGAGGAAGCTACGTATTTGAATACGGTCTCTCCTAAAAACGACAGCCGATCAGAAATATCACTTGTGATAAACAAATCTTGTTCACCTAGCGTGAAGTTGACCTGTTCGTTGGAGTAATTGGTGCCGAAGTCTGCGAAGCCGCGGATTTGTGTTTCTTGCGCAGATACCTGTGATAGTGAAAGCGCAAAGCCAAGTGTCAATAGCCCAAAAGCAAAGCGCTTCTGCAGTCCTAAATAGGACCAATTCATGAATTTTTTTTGATTCATAGTGTGGTTAAAGGTTTGAAAAATCCGCCGCATCGAAATCGGTTATGTGCGAAGCCGCGCGCAGGACCGTGCAATTAACGACTCAAATCGGTATAAACCGAATTTTTGGGATGAAAGGGGGTGTTTTTGGGATGAAGTGGGGGAATGGAGAAAGGAGATAGGAGAATGGAGAAAGGAGAACTGTCGCGCCACAGTTCTCCTTTCTCCATTCTCCATTCTCCTTTTAGTTGGATGAGTGGTCTCGCCGTAAACCGGAAAGGATGCGATTACCGGAATTACTTCCCGCACTCAAACGTCTGGTCATACTTCGTGTACGACTCTCCGTCTTTTGATTTACCCATTAGCGAGAGTTTGCCTGAGATGCGGCCTTCGGTTGTAAGTTGCATGAGCAGTATACGTTTGTCTTCGCTGCAGTAGGCTTGCTTGTCAGTAGGTATGCAGAACCAAGCACCTTCCTTTCCGCTATCGATAGCGGAGCCTCTACTTTCGAACAGGGAAAGATCAAGATTCAGCGTATTCATGTTGTTGTTGTAGTTGTCTTCTGAACCTATGGTAATCCATGAGTCGCTCTTCAATTGAGGATCTTCGCTTGCTTCTTTGCGATTGCTGTCTTTGGAGAGTGCTCCTCCTGCTTTGGACTGATAGAAAGGTTTGGTGCTTCTAATTTCAATCTTGTGGACCGAGTCACCGAAAACGACGAATAGTTGGTCACCGACATTGGTCATTTCAGCATATACGCGCCATGTTTTTCCGGGCACCTTGCCTTCGTTCTCAATTTGCTCTGTGATGAATCCTTTGAATTGAGCGAGTGCTGCACTATGGATTATCAGCAAACAAGCAACGGAAGCAAGAGTGTGGCGCATAATTTATTTGATTTTGACAATACGTTTTTTATTGAGAGATTTCTTCTTGCTACCGCCGCCGGCGCTATATTTTCCTCGCTTGCCGGGAATCACGTATCCCATGATAACCTCATGCGTAAACGGACTCATGACACGGGCTTTGGAAGTCGTAAAATCGATGGAGTATCCAAGTAAGAAGTTCTGATAGAAACCACCGAAACCTAACGCTACTGCATCTTGCAAGCGATAGGTTAAACTGCTCCAGGCCATTTTTCGAAAGCCTACCCGAACATTCATGTCAATCTGAATAGGGGTATTGTTGGTCAGTTTGATTAAACCGCTAGGCTGTATATCGAAGTCCTCCGTGATGTCATAGGTATAAGAACCTACTATGTGATAATGGCGTGTATTACGATTTTCAGACGCATTCACTCCGGACACCTTCAATTTAGTTTGAAGAAGGTTGGGTGTGCTAAATCCGAAATAGTAATCCTCTCCGAACACGACCATACCAAAGTTAGCATCTATGTTGAGGGTAGATTCTACTTGCATACCGTTGAGTGCCACGTCGCTCTCATCGAGAACTACGAGTTTGGAGTTGTCTATTTTGAATTGATTGGCCGAGAGACCAAGACCGAAGCTGATTCCGTCATAATTGTTGAGGTCTATGTGATAGGCGCCAACAGCTTCAACTCCTGTTCGGGAGATCGCTCCTCCTGTGTCATCGCGTTGGATTACACCTCCGAAGCCTAAGTTACCCGGGCCTTTCATATGGCCGCTCGCCAGCATGGTTGTGGGGGCGCCTTTAAACCCTGTCCATTGATTGCGATAGGATATGTAAAGAGGAATTTGATTTTCAGTTCCTGCAATGGCAGGATTGACTAAAAAAGGATTAATGGCAAATTGTGTTCTGCGCCATAGTTGTTGGGCATATGCATCCGACGAGCACAATGCTACCAATGTAAGAGCGAGGGTAAGAATTTTCTTCATGGCTTGTGTCGTATTAATATTTAACGGTGACTGTTCCCATAATCACTTCCTGATCGGGCGCATAATCGATGGTGAAATAATAGTCGGCTACGGGAAGAAGTTGTCCGTTGAAGCGGCCGTCCCATTGTGCCGGATAACCGGTGGATGCGAACACAGTTTGTCCCCAGCGATTGAATACATTGACCTTACATTCCGGGTAATATTCGAATCCACCTAATACCCAAGTGTCGTTCACACCATCACCATTAGGGGTGATGGCCGTTGCAATGAAGAAGCATCCTATGTTGGCTTCTACAAAAACGGAAGCGGTTAGATTACACCCAATTTCATCTGTTACACGAACCACATATTCCGCATTGGGAGGTAACCCCATTGCCGTTGCTGTTGTTTGGAGTAGGTTATCGTCCCACTCATAACTGAGCGGTGGGTTTCCATTTTGAACAGCAACAGTGGCTGTTCCATCTAGTGCATTCCAACAGGTCTCCGGAGTCGACGTCATGGTAAGAATCATGTCGGTGATGATATCGGGAACGATGCCCAATGTGTCGAGAATTCGGCAGCCATTTTCGTCGGACAGCTCCAGGTAAAGAGTATCCTCAGCCAGTTGTGAGATGCCATACGTAACTGAATCGAGTGGTTCGAGTTCATACGTGTCAGGATCAACATAAAACGTAAGTGCCCCTGTTCCACCTCCAACGATGATTTCTGCCGAGCCGTCGTTCATACCTGTGCAAGTAGGCGCGTCGAGAAGAACTTCGATAGTGAGTGGGTCGGGTTCGGTGATGGTGAATTCAGCCGAGTCGAGACAGCCGTTAGCATCAATCAAAAACAATTCATAATCGCCCGCACAAATCCCGTTTACAATTCCGAATGCAGGCCCCAGAATACTGTCCGGAACGAGAAGGTATTGGTAGTTCGGTGTGCCGCCTGCCGGAGTGAACTGTACGATACCATCACATATACCACCACAAGAACACGCTATGGTCGAGTCGATTTCGACGGTTAATAGAGTGGGTTCCGTAATAGTGAAGTAATTGGTGGTGGAGCATTCGTTTGAGTCAATTACTGTCACGAAATAATCGCCGGGAATCAGATCGGGATAAGACGCTAAGCTATCGAATGGCAAGTATTCAGTATCATTCAGTGTGATGGTAAATGGTTCGGTTCCTCCAACTACATTGGATACATTCACCGAGCCGTCTCCAAATGTGAAGCAGCTCACATTTTCGGTAACGAAATCAAACTGGAGTGGTGCAGGTGAATTGATAAAGGCAGAGGCGGTTTGCGTACAGCCATCAGACGCTGTAATAGTAATGGTAAATTCTCCGGAGCATAGATCTGTAAAAGTTACATCCGATCCGCTGCAAGGGAATGCGCATGTGTTGGTTTGCGGATCAATGTCGTACGTGAAACCACCTGAACTTCCAGCTACTTCAAACAATTGAAAAACCCCGTCGCACTGAGCGAAGCAGGTAACGTCAGTGGTATCAGAAAGGAAGGTTATCTCGGTTGGTTCACCAACGGTTATGCTATCGGTAACAATACATCCTTCGCTGTCTTCTATTACCACCAAATAATTTCCGGCGCAAAGCTCATTGATTGGGATATTATTCTCTTGCTCGTCAAAAGTGTCAACAGTGAATGGGCCAGTTCCTCCGCTTGGTGATGAATCGAGGATACCATCGCAAAAACTAAAGCATGAAGCATCGGTCACGATAAGTTCGTATACAATTTCTTCAGGCTCTGTAATTTCCAATTGTTGCTCAATACTGCAGCCATTCACATCTTCAATAAGTAGGTTATAGATTCCCTCGTCGAGATTTTCAAGGCTAACGTCAAAAGGAGAGTTTCCTTGAGATTCATTGAGAGGCTCGCCATTCAAAGACCATGATGCAGTTAGTTCTCCTGTGCCGCCGAATACGGTTCCGAAAATGATTCCATCGTCATCGCCAAAGCAGTCAATGTTGGTAACGGTAGGTGTAAACACCAGTTCCGCAGGACAAGCAACAGAGGCGGTTGAAACTACGGTACAATTGTTCTCATCTTCGGCGGTGTAGGTGTAGTTTCCGCAAGAAAGACCATCGATAGACTGACCGCAAAAGAATGCTTGACCGGCTGCATTCACAATAGAGGTTGTTCCTGTTCCGCCGGTGCATTGTAATTCGACAACTGCGCCAAATTCACCGAAGCAAAGTTCGTCAACAGTAACAACGGCTGCGAATTCGAAGGGAGCAGGAAATGTAACGTTGAAGTCGGCTGTTGTATCACGGCATCCTGCTTCATCTTCCAGGATGATGTAGTAGTTTCCTTCTGCCAGATCAGTTATTTCGAGTATACCGTTGGCTCCGGTATAGTCATTTAGTTGAACGTCGGCTGTTGTGTAAAGTGTGTAGTTCACGCTGCCGTTACCTCCGGAGTTCATGTCGAGCATAGCCAGTTCTCCATCGAAGCAAGGATTGGTAATCGTAGGTTCGGTGCTCATGGGTTCATCGAGGCAAGGGTGCACGGCGGTGAAGCAAACGTTATTTGCCTCAAGTCCCGGCACACCATTGGCGTCAATGTATTGCAGGTTTACGCAGGCACTCATATCACCGCATGTCGTGAATTGGCCAATCAAAACGCGTGAGTTTTCATCGGCGTTGGTAGGTGAGTCAGGGTAGTCTTGAAAGCATGTTGCTCCGAAGATGGAGTTTTCATCCCAGAAGAAGCTGCCACCGTCGTATAAGCTGGGAGTTCCTGCCTGTTCAAAGTTTGTGAGCCAATCTTCGCAAAGACCGAGGTATCCTAAGTTGTCGCATCCTCCGTTAGAATTACATGTTTGGCCGATGGTCAGGTACGAGTCATATTCACTTGTTGGGAAAGCTCCGAACAGACAAAGCTGATTGAATCCGAGCGCATCGCCTAATTCATGCTGAAAAACGCCACATTCAAAGTCGAAGGACACAGCATCGATAGCATCCTGGATGCAATCTGCGCCGGCCTCTTGTGCAAATATGCTTGTGAGGTAACAGTCTGTGCTGACGAATTGTGCATAGACTTTAAAGGTTACATATCCGGCCAGGTTGTGCCCGGGCTCTCCGTAATTGCCGTGGTGTACGATAGTCTCGATATAGATAGGTGGATTGGCAAGTTGCGCTTGAGCTTGTAAAGCTGTAAAGCACACCACCATCAATAACAGCCGGTAGATGTTTCTCATCGTTTGTGTTTGTTCCATCGTGATAGTCGCCTTAGGGGTAGGACAACGTTGCTTGACTTGGGTTAAAAAAGCCAAGCGGTGCGAATTTAATATACAACCTCGGTGGTTGGAGTATTGATAATCAAGGAAATTAACGTCGGACTCTTTAAATCTTCCCTTCTTCAGACAAGCGGGACATAAACCAGTTTTTTGGTTTCAAAAAACGGGTCAGAAAACCAGGCCTGCAGGTTGTGCACTTCAATGTCTTTGCTCAAACCCTTGAGTTCCTCTGTCAGGTCGCCGCCCTTGAGGCATATCAACCCGTTGGGAATGGCGTTGATTTGTTTCTTAGCTAACTTACCGTTGCTCCACTGAAGAAGCATTTTGAGTTCAGCAACTGCGCGGCTAACGACAAAGTCAAAAGGTCCTTTTACTTTTTCAGCGCGTTCATGAATGGCCTTCACATTGGTTAAGCCAAGTGCTAGGCTCACTTCCTGTACAACTTTGATTTTTTTTCCAATAGAGTCTACCAGAACAAAATTGACTTCCGGGTTGAGAATGGCCAATGGTATGCCGGGAAAACCACCTCCCGTTCCTATATCCAGTACGTTGGACCCGGGAGCAAACTGCAGAAACTTATGAATTGCAAGGCTGTGCAGTACATGTCGAGTGTACAGCTGGTCGAGATCTTTTCGCGAAATGACGTTTATCTGGGCATTCCATTCTTCGTACAAGGGAAGAAGCTGAGTCAATTGCGACTTGGCTTTGGCAGAAAGGCCGGGAAAATGTGATAGTACTTCGTTCACCGCAGAATCAATAAATGTCCTTGGTGTTTTGCATCATCTGAAAGAGAAATTCACGGGCGCGGAATAATTGTGCTTTGACCGTTCCTAGTGGGAGTTTGAGCTCTTCTGCAATCTCCTCATAAGCCATCTCGTCGAAGTAACGCATCTCAACCAGTTTGCGATAACGGGGTTTCAACTTATCTACGATTTCGCGCATTTTACGAATACGTTCTTCCTTTTGCATGGCCTCAGCCGGGTCAAGCACGCTATCCTTAATGCTGATTTCAATAGTCTCTCCGTCGTCATTGCTATAACCTTGGTCAATCGAAACGGCTCGGATGCGCTTTCGGCGTATGAAGTCGATGCAGTTGTTGGAGGCAATCTTGAATAACCAGGTTGAAAAAGCATACTGCGGTGTGTACTGCCCAAGACGCTTGAATGCTTTACCGAATGCTTCAATGGTCAAATCGTCGGCGTCGTCTTTGTCGTTCACCATTTTCAACAGCATGAAGTAGATGGGTTCGCGGTAGCGTTGCATCAGTTCGGCATAAGCCTTCTGGTCTTTTTCATGCAAGGCGCGTTGAACGAGCTTGTAGTCGTATTGGCCTTTTTCCGATAGGTGTTCGATCAGTTCCATTTCTTTGGTTTTCTCAACAGGTTGATAAAGTACAATCCTAGGTTGATTGCATGCATTTGAATTTCCAAAGCGGGTGAAAGCCACGCAACATCACGGCTAACATCCAGTCTACGCGAAACTCGGTGCAAAATAGCGATTTGCAGAGAGTATCGGAAAACCAATCCGCCAATTATAAACAACGTATATGTGTGGAAATAAAGGGCCACGATTCCCGCTAGCATCAGTATGGCGAAGCTGAGGGGCCAAATGGACAGCATTAACTTATGCGATGTCTTATACATACCGGAGGTTGTAAAATGACGGCGCTTTTGAGTGAACCATGCATTCCAGGAGTGCTTTGGTTCGGAAATCGTCTGACTTTCGGGCGTAGAAACTACCCAGGTGTTTTTGCCTGTCGCAACTTGGTTTACAAACAAATCATCGTCTCCGCTGGCAATACTGTAGTGGCTTTTGAATCCGCCTATTTTGAAAAACAGGTCTTTGTGATAAGCCAGGTTTCTTCCAACGCCCATATAAGGCGCCCCACTGCGGGCAAACCCCATATACTGGCACCCAATGAGGAGTGTGTCGAAACGAATGAGTCGATTGAGCCATCCTTCGGTACGCGCATAGGGCGAGAAACCGATGGAAAGTTGTTTTGAATCACTCAGGCCTTTGGTCATTTCAGTAATCCAATGCTCTGAGGCAGGCTCACAATCTGCATCAGTCAGCAAGATGATGTCGTGTTTGGCTGCTTTAATGCCCAGCGTGATAGCGAACTTCTTTCCCTGCATGTTCTGCTTCTCTTCATCGATGTGGATTACATGTAGTTGCGGATAGCTCAGCGAAAGAGCTTTGAGTACGTCTGCGGTGTCATCCCAACTGCTGTCGTTCACGATAATGACTTCGAAGTTCGGATGCTTTTGAGCCATGATTTTCGGAATGTTTTCCAGCAGGTTCTTTTCTTCATTGCGCGCAGCAATGACGATAGAAACAGGATGCATAGCTTGTTCGGCAACAACGCTGTGGTTTCCTGTTTTCAAGAATCGGAACAACAATAGAAAAAGTTGAATGGCTAAAGCCAATCCAAAGAGAGCGGCTCCCATAAGGCCGTATGTGTGGGGTTCAGTCAGGTCGATCATGCGCAAATTATCCGCCCCGAAATTATTGGCGTTCATTCGAACAGAAAAAGAAAAAGGCCCTGTTGAGGGCCTAGTTATTCACATCTAAAATGGGTCAGTATGTATACGTGACTTTTTTCGATCGGTCTGCGTTAATCAACAGGATTAATGTGCCTGTTTTGCCTACTCGACAGTTTTTTAAGTCGAACGCAATGGTTTCCCTAATAAGCTCTCTGCAGCCGTCACCATTGCCTTGATGATCCACAAACAGATTGAGTTGCGGAGGCATACTCTTCATGTAATTGCCATTGTGGCGGGCGGTGAAAACATGCTCTTTACAACCTCCGCTGTACTCGGTATCTATGAACAACGTATCGCCATTGATGCGCACTTTGTTCGCTTCGAACGCATCAGTGCCATATCGTGCCGTATCGATCAGCACCGATTTCACTTCGAGTTGATAAGCCTTCATAGAGATGGCTTCCTGTGTTGTTGCGTCGGTTGGAACTTTCTTCGCTTTGCACGACAGAACACTGCCTCCAATAAACAGCACTGTTGCAAGACAAGCGATGTATAAAATGTTTTTCGTCATCGTTTTTTAGAGATTCGTTTTGATGTAGTCTACAATTTTTGTGATCAGGTGAACGCGATCTTTACCGCGCACATTGTGCGCATGGCCCGGATAAGCAAAGAAATCAACCTGAACTTTATTGTCTACGCATGCCTTGAGGAAGTTGACGTTGTGCTGCATCACGACTACGTCATCGTCCATGCCATGAATCATGAGCAACTTGCCTTTCAGGTTTTTTACATGATTGGTCAGATTTGAGTTTTGATAGCCTTGCGGATTTTCCTGGGGCGTATCCATGTAGCGCTCACCATACATCACTTCGTACATCGACCAGTCGATAACAGGTCCGCCGGCAACCCCTACCTTGAACGTTTCGGGCGATTTTAGCATCAGGGTGGTTGTCATGAATCCGCCAAAGCTCCAACCGTGCACCGCCATGCGCGAAGCATCTACGAATGGCTGCTTTTTCAGCCATTCCACGCCTGCTAGTTGGTCTTGCATTTCCGCATTGCCGAGTTGGCGGTGTATGACCTGCTGGAAGTTCTTTCCGCGATTAGCCGATCCGCGGTTGTCGAGTGTAAATACCAGGTAACCTTCTTCTGCAAGCTGATTCATCCACAGTGAAGCTCCTCCGAGCCAACTGTTCGTGTTCATCTGAGCGTGCGGTCCGCCATAGACATAGACGACAACCGGATATTTCTTACTCGCATCGAAGTCGGTTGGCTTGATGATACGACACCACAAATCGGTAGCGTCCGGACCCGGAATCGTGAAAAGCTCCGTCTTGCCAATCGATTTTCCGGCATATGGATTTGCCGCTGTGTGAAGGTTGCGTATCATGCGACCTTCAGTGGTCATTAAGTTGATGGTGTTGGGGGTTGAAAGGTTGGAGTACTGATCAATCAAAAACTGCCCGTTTTCACTGATTTTTAACTGATGTGTTCCGGCTGTCGGCGTCATTTCAGTGAGGCTGAGATCGGAAAGATTGACCTTGTAGCCACGACTTTCAGTGGGGTTGCTACCTGTAGCCATAACGAAGGCATGCTTGCCGCTGAAATCGAAACCGATGAATTCGGTGATGTCGAATTTAGCTTTCGATTGTCGCAGTAGTGTTCCTTTCGTATCGTACAGATATAGGTTGTTGAACCCGTCGCGTTGGCTAATCCATAGAAACATAGATGGTGAACCCGGTATGAAATAGGCCGGGAATTGTGGTTCCACCCAGCGGTCGTCGTGCTCGGTGAAAAGGGTCGCTATTTCCATTCCGGAGCTTGCATCGAATGCTATAAAGCGCATGTCTGTCGTAGTTCGATTCAACCATGCCACATAAATGGTTTTGCCATCGGGCGACCACGTAAGGTTGGTCATGTAGTACTGGTCGTTCTCAGGCAAGCGTCCCATTTTCAATCGTACGGTTTGAGCGGTTGCCACATCATATACACCCACGTATACCACCTCGCTCTTTCCACCTGCCATCGGGTATTTGATGGTTTTGCTGGAAGCCGGTGTAGTGGTGAAATCAACCAGAGGATAGTCTGTTACATTGCTTTCGTTTTTGATGTAGTAGGCAAGCTTACCACCATCCGGACTCCAGAATGTTCCTTTGCTGATGCCGTATTCGTTGCGCGAAATGCTTTGACCACAAACCATGTTTGCGGGTTCGTTGGTTACAACAAGTTCTCTTTGATTGTGCGTCATGAAGAGGTTATTGTTCTTGGTGTACGCTGTGCGGCGCGATTTGCTGTGAAAGTCGACATTTGCTGCTTCGGTCGGGTAGAAGGAGACCTTTTGGGCTTTTTTCAATTTCATGTCGACCTCCCAAAATGCATTTTTTTCCTCGAAATAGAAACGCTCAAGGGAAAGCCATTGAATGCCCGGTATGCGCTTTAAATCACCGCTGCCTAGCATGGCATTCAGCTCGGGTAAACCGAGTATTTTTTTATCGTCAGAACCTTGCTTAATTGAGCCAATAAAAAGTGTTTCGTCCTTTACATACGAATACATGTCGGCACCGGGCACCCATTGAAGTTGCTGAATGGAGGTAGGAGCAAATTGGCGGAACTGGCCGGTAACGGCTTCTTCCAGGGTGAGCTTTTGTTGAGCTATCGATGGGCAGATCAACAAGACGTGAAGTAGAACAACGAGTGAATAGCGCATAGAGGTCTTTGAAATATGTGGGCCGAAAATACAACTCCTCATTCCAAACCTCGATTGAAACGCACACAGGGAATATGACCTTTTATGAAATAATTGTTCTTGAAGCGAGTTGAGGCATACCCGCTCTATTTTTGGACCTTCATGCACAGACAGCTTTTATTACTCGCCCTTTGCTTTGTTTCTTCTCTTGTAGTTGCGCAAACAGCTACATTGAAGGGCACTCTGCGCGATTTAGATGGATTGCCTGCCGCAGGCGTTATTGTTCAGCAAAAGGATAATATGGCCAATGGCACCGCCACCGATGATATCGGCCAGTTCATCATTCAGTTGCCGGCAGAGCGACAGGTTGTTATTGTATTTAAAGGGATTGGGGCAGCATCTGTTGAAAGAGCTTTCAATTTGAAGACAGGAGAATTAAAGAATGTCGATTTGGTTTATGACAATACCGCTTCGGCCGGTGTCATCACCATTCGCGCAGAAAGAGAAGGGGGCATGAAACCGATCGAAACGAAATTGCCCACCAAGCTTCCTACAATCAATCCGGGTATCGAATCGTATTTGTTGCAGATGCCCGTCAACTTCGCTTCTGAGCTGAGCAGCAGTTACAGTGTGCGCGGAGGAAGCTTCGATGAGAACCTGGTCTATGTTAACGGTATTCAGGTGTATCGACCGTTTTTAGTTCGTGCCGGCGAGCAGGAGGGTTTGAGTTTTCCCAACCCCGATATGGTGAGTAACATCCGATTCAGTGCCGGAGGATTTGCTGCGCGTTATGGCGACAAGATGAGTTCTGTGCTGGATGTGCAATACGCCCGCCCCGACAGTGCATATGGTTCATTCACCATTGGAATGCTCGGTGGATCAGTGCATACAGCTGGTATTTCCAAAAGCAAAAAGTTCACTCACAATACGGGTATTCGCTACAAAGACAATTCGTATGTCTTTAACTCTCTTGATGTGCAGGGTGATTATCAACCGCGTTATTACGATATTCAGTCTTATTTGACATGGAGACCAAATCCGTATAGCCCATTAGAGTTGAGTTTTCTTGGCAACTATCAAAACAATCGATACCGTTTTGTGCCTAGCACACGAACCACCGACGTAGGAACTATCAACGAAGCACTTCGGCTTACCGTTTTCTTCGAAGGAAAGGAAGAGACGCGATTTGAAACAATGTTCGGTGCACTTTCTGCGAAGTACAACCCGTCTCCTTCATCGCAATTAATGCTAACAGCAAGTGCATTCAATACTTTCGAAACAGAGCGATTCGATATACAGGGTGCGTACAAGCTCGATGAGTTGGAGCGCGACTTAGGTAGCGATGAGTTTGGTGAAGTGCTGCGCAATCGAGGCATAGGCGGGTTTCTTGATCACGCTCGCAATGAATTGAATGCTACAGTAATCAATGTGAGTCACCGAGGTTTCGTGGAGCGTGAGTCGCGAAAGAATGTGTTTTCGTGGGGGGCAGATATTCAGCATGAGATTGTGCTTGACGAGCTGCGCGAATGGTCGCTCATTGATTCTGCCGGCTACGCTTCGCCTCGTCCGCCGGACTCACTCGGATACACAAATCCTTCTGCGCAACCTGATCAGCTGATTTTTCTGAAAAACCGTATCCGCGCCAATAACGAAGTCACCTCTCAGCGCTATTCTGCCTATGTGCAAAATGAAAAGCGCTGGGTGCAGGAGAGTGGTGCTATCTGGACGTTAAACGCAGGAGCGCGTGCGAATTTCTGGTCGTTTAATGAGCAGATTGTTGGCGGTCCGCGTGTATCGATGTCGTACACTCCTGTTTGGACTCAATACCGGACGAACGAAGATGGCAAGCGTGATTCGGTGCGCAAAGACATTGTGCTTACAGCATCATGGGGCTACTATTGGCAACCACCTTTCTACCGTGAAATGCGCTATCTAAATGGAGCAGTGAATCCGGAGATACGCGCTCAAAAGAGTATTCACTACATCGTTGGAGCGAACTACGTTTTCCAAGCTTGGGGAAGGCCTTTCAAGTTGAATACGGAGTTGTATTACAAGCAACTTCGAGACCTAATTCCTTATGAAGTAGAAAATGTTCGACTTCGCTATTTCGCCACCAACAATGCAAACGGCTACGCCTATGGAATGGATGTCATGCTCAACGGTGAGTTCATTCGTGATGTGCAGTCATGGGCGCGTTTCTCTTATTTGAAAACGGCGGAAGATCTGACGGATGATTTTTACTATATCTACCTCAATGCTGCCGGCGACACGATATATAATGGATTTACTCTCGATACAGAGGTGGATGATAGTATTCTGGTCGTCCCCGGATTTATACCACGCCCCAACGACCAGCGCGTAAGTTGCAGCTTGTTGTTTCAGGATGAGATGAAGAAGAAACCTTGGTACAAGGTACTCATGAGTTTTTACTTCTCAACGGGTGTTCCCTTCGGGCCACCATCTAACGAGCGATATCTTGATGTCAGTCGCACACGCAGTTACATACGTGCAGATATTGGCTTTAGCCGCGACTTGATTTTAGCAAGAAACAAGAACAAAAATTGGTTTAACCGGACGTTCGAGAAGGGATACGTAGCTATTGAAATTTTCAACCTGCTTGGCACTAACAACATCATCAACCATCAGTGGATAGAAGATGTTAATGGACGTCAGTACGGAATTCCCACCTATCTTACTGGGCGTCGCCTCAATCTGCGGATGAGTTTGAGTTTCTGATGTGTTTACTTTTGCGCAAATAAAAGATGTCAATGGAAGAGGAACACATAGAGCGATTGCGAGCGCGGCTCAATGAGATTCATATTTGGCCGAGTGTCTTCATGTTCAAATTTATCTTACCAACTGATGAGGCACGTTTAACACAGTTAAAACTCATTTTTGGCGAGAGCGCCGAAATAAGAGAACGATTGTCTTCAAAGGGAAATTACACGAGTGTAACGGTTCGCGAAATGATGCTCAGTGCTGATGATATTTTCGATCGTTACAGAAGAGCCAAGGATATCAAAGACATAATTTCACTATAACTAAAAAACAGCGGTCATGGATAATCTCAAAGATGTGTTGTTGGTGTTTACCGTGGTGCTGCTTGTTTATGTGCTTTATCAGCGTCTGTTGCAAGTACTAGGTAAAAGGGAACGTTCGAAGAAATATGCGCGGGTGAGTGAGAAGCTGGAAATTGCTGAAGGAAGGTTAAAGATGGACTTGGCGATGGATCAACCCATGGTGTTGAAGTTAAGTGTACATACCCATGGAGGAGAGCCGGTATTAACGCTCGAAGATCGCTCACTTGAATCTGGGGAGCACAACATTGAAGTCGATATTTCTGCATTGAAATCGGGTCGTTATTACATTCAGCTGCAAACTCCTGCTGAAGTGTATTCGCGTTATTTCGAACTGACTTAATTTCTCCTTTATGAAGTCACTGCGCATAGTCTTTATGGGAACTCCTGAGTTTGCGGCTACTTCGCTGGATGCTTTATGCAAGAGCGGGCATCAGGTAGTAGGAGTTGTTACTGTGGCTGATAAACCGGCCGGTCGTGGTTTACAATTGCAGTCGAGTCCAGTGAAGACTCTGGCACTTCAACATCGCATCCCCGTTTTACAACCATTGAAGTTGAAAGATCCGGTATTTCTGGATGAGTTGAAAGCATTGCAAGCCGATTTATTTGTTGTGGTTGCATTTCGTATGTTGCCTGAAGTGGTTTGGAATATGCCGCCTTTGGGGTCCATCAATCTGCACGGTTCGTTATTGCCTAAATACCGTGGCGCAGCCCCTATCAATAGAGCGATTATGAATGGGGAGACAGAAACCGGAGTGACAATCTTTTTTCTTCAGCATGAAATTGACACGGGCAAGGTGATTGCCCGCGAGCGCATGCCTATTGGTCCTGATACAACTGCGGGCGAGTTGCACGATGAAATGATGCACATTGGTGCTAACGCTTTGGTTAACGCGATTGATACAATCGCCGATGGAAGTGCACAGGCAGTTGAACAAAGCGAATTAATGCAGGCAACCGAAGAAGTACCTGCAGCACCTAAAATTTTCAAAGATGATTGTCGTATCGACTGGTCGAAAAACGTCATGCAGGTTCACAATCATGTGCGTGGCTTATCGCCTTACCCTGCGGCATGGACGGAGTTTGAAGGTAAAAACTTCAAGGTTTTCAGAGGACGGCCGATTCCCGCTAAACATCAGTCGGAACAATTGGAAACAGATGGAAAGACATATTTGAATTTCCAATGCGCTGATGGAGTCTATAGCGCACAAACGATTCAACCGGAAGGTAAGAAGCGAATGGAAGTTGAAGAGTTTTTGCGCGGCTGGCGACCTTCAGCTAAAGGCTGATTTCTACTATCAATTTCCGGACATGGTTACTACATACTGCAGAATGAGTTCTTCTGTCGGTTTGTCGATTTTTGCCTTGGGTGCCATACGCTTCACATGCTTTCCCCATTGCTCTTCGTTGTAGGCGGTCGGACTCTTTAAGCCATGGCATTTGCCGCAGTTTTCTTCGTACAGGGTTTTTCCTTTTTGAAGAGATGCAAGTGAAGCTCCCGGGTACTTGGCAGCAGCGCGTGAAGCATCGGCGTCAGTCAAGGAAACGGTTACTTTTTTCGAAGCGCATGCCGCCAATATCAGAACGGTAGCAGAGAGAAGGATGGTCTTTTTCATGGTTTATGCTTGAGGAGGTATGGGCAGTCGGAAACGGAAACGAGTGCCTTTACCCAGGGTGGATTCTATGTTTAACGTTGATTTGTGTTTTGCTAAAAACTCCGTAACGAGCACCATTCCAAATCCGCGGCCTTTCTCGCGGTTGGTGCCTCGAGTGGTGAATTGGATTCCTCGCAAGATGTTGTCGATTTGTTCAGGGGTCATACCAACGCCCGCGTCCTGAAAGGAAAACTCAATATGCTCATCCTCCTTTTTAGCCGTGATACTAATGATCCCTTCTATAGGAGTAAACTTAATGGCATTGGCAAAGAGATTTCGAAACACACTGTCAATCATGTTGCGGTCAACATGTATAACCAACTTGCCCGGAATGTTGAGATGCACCATCTGACTCTTGGCATTAAGTGCATAGTCATGATTACTCAATTGCTGACTAATGAGCCTGTCCACTTCATACGGAGCAAGATTTACATTGAGCTCATCTTGCTGGGTGCGCGTCCACTGAAGCATATTGTCGAGCGTTTCCAGCGTTTTTGTTGCGTCAATTTTTAGATTGTGCAGCAGTGTCGATTGGTCTTCCGGGCTCAATGGCATTTGTTCAATGACATCAACAACACCTATCGTTTTTCCTATGTCGCCGCGTATATCATGCGACATCATACTGAGCAATTTGTCGCGCGTGCGCACGCTGCCAAGCATGATTTTATTTTGGCGTGCGTTTTCTTCGTTCTTGGCTTTCAACTCTTCCAGTATGGATTGGTTGAGACGAATGATGGTGACTACTATATAAAGGCTGAATAGCAAGGCGCCGGAAAGATTGATAATCCAATAGAGATGAACGGTGTTGTCAACGAGTTCCAGATGATCGCGGTTATCGTGAAGCAGCAAGTAAAGCGGCAGACTGATGAGGCAAGCCAGTATGATGATGGTGGCATATTTTTTTTCACGAGAGTTGAAAGTGACTAGCGAACTAAGAGCGGTTGGAATTATAAAGGCCCAGGCAAAAACATGTTCAGAGTATATAACCGTGATGCCCATTATGACAGCCAGCGTATGAAAGTGCACGATCAGCTTAGAGGCTATGCTATACCCGGTGCGAAACATACGCAGGTAAATAGGGCTTCCTATAGCCAATGAAACACACATAACTGCCACCGGCCAAACACCTATCATTATATCAATCAAGAAGAGAATAGCACCAAAGACTCCCATTCCCATCAATAAAAGAGCATAGAGTCGTGCGGCTTTTATTTCATTCACAGATACCTCATCCGGGATGAAACGGTCAGCGAGTTTTTCCAAGCGAGGTTGGGGCGAATGCATACAATCGAATTAAGCGAAAATTTTATGAGCGAAATGTATGAAAATCCATTTGAATGACCGGTAACATCGATCAAACATTCGCAGCTATCTTGCATGCCATGAGAAAGTGGTTAGCAGGATTGTTTGTGCTCATGGCTTGTATGAGCGAGTCGTGCCGAAAGTCGTGCGACGAGAATGTGGTTGATCCTGCAACGGAACAACCGATCATACCGCCTGTCAGTAACGTAGATAGCTCCTTAGTTCAGTTGTCTGACTCCGTTTTACTATGGCTCGATAGCATGCAGTTGGATAACGGCTTAGTGGAAACCAGTTATCAAAGCAATTTGATTTCCTTGTATGATAATGCGCTGACGGCTTGTGCATTCATAAGCGCAGGTCAGCACGAGCGAGCTGCACGAATTCTCGACTTTTTCAATGCCCGTCTCAACTCGGAGATGCTATCAGGCAATGGCGGCTATTTTCAGTTTCGTAGTGCCTCGGGGCCACAGGGCAATCGATGGCTCGGCGATAATGCCTGGTTGCTCATTGCCATTCACAATTATGAGCATGCCACGGGCGACTATCAGTTTGCGGAAATGCGCCAAGCGTTGGATACTTGGATTCGTGCGCAACAGGATGTGGATGGCGGACTTTGGGGTGGTACTGATGCGACAGGCGCAACCATAGGCAAGATAACAGAAGGAATTATTGACGCTTTTAATGCTGTCCAAGGATTCGATGCTTTTCACGAAGGAGTCCTTGAGTATTTGGAACAAGAACGTTGGGACACTGCTGAGCAGCTTTTTGTGTCATGGCCGGGTAGCAACTACTACTACGCGCTCGATAATTTTTCTTGGGGCTACTGCACGTTTGAAGGCTTTCCGGATAGGATGCTGCAAGATGCCGATCGATTTTTGAATACGCAGACCCATGCTCCAAATCAGCAAGATGTGAATGGCTATTGTTTCGATGAAGATCGCGACGCAGTTTGGTTGGAAGGCACTGCACAAATGGCGGTGGCTTATACTAAGGCAGGCCACAGCGAAATGGCCAATTCCATTTTGCAGGAAGTCGCTAAAACACGCTTGACTCAAGCCGGCTGGAGCGGCGCACGAGGAATACCCTATGCAACCAATCAAGGCACCGGATATGGCGGAGGGTTGTTATGGGACGGTATCGACACACAAGCCGCCACCGCAGCGAGCACCTGGTTCATTATGGCGTGCAATGAATTTGATCCGATGAGGGTTGGTTATGAAAAGGGAATACCGCAAAATTTGAAGTTTTGGTAATTGGACGATCAAAAAAAAGACCGCTCACAGGTGAGCAGTCTTTTTGAGAGTTTGAGGATAGTAAAGTGCTGGAAAATTATTGCGGCAAACACATGAAACTCACGTTTTTTGTCTCTGTTGTGCCGTCATGATCCACTTCTGCAACAATGGTTAATTGCATAGTGCTGGTATCCAGCACATCATTGATCCATGAACCATTGATTGTGTAACTCGTTCCGTGTTCATGCTCTGACATGCTCCAAACAGTGCTGTCGGCGGTCAAATTTTTGAGAGTCGCTTCGTAGCCATGAATTTCAATGTTGCTCGAAATCGTAGCCCTAATATCCAAGGTGTCATTCAAATGCAAATGCATGGTAGAAGTAGGGGATGTAATGGAAATGTTCACCTTTGCATCTTCGTGATCATGCTCCTCGTCTTTTTTGCACGATTGAGTTGTTGCAGCGAAGAATAGGGCAGCGAAAAAAAGAATTTTTGTATTCATAATGTCTTGTTTTTTTAAAAAAGAAAAATGAGTAATCGCACTTGCACATTGTGTTTTAATGAGCTGTATCCCTCGGCTATGTGCGAATGAAGGGAACGCCCATATTCAAATCCAACTGAAAAACGTCTTGAGAATAGGTCAAAACTGC
>JBIKSC010000147.1:0-6421 GCA_044348775.1 Flavobacteriales bacterium
CGCTTAGTGCTTCTTTTACTTTTTCTTCTGCGCCTTCGATTTCCATGTCGGTTTCATCGAATGTTTTTCGAATGGGACGCAAAACCAAAAGAAGGCCGAATAGAAATATGAAAACTGTTCCCAGGGATATAACCAATATGGAGTAATTGGTAATATTTCCCTGCATCTCGCTTTCCGCTAGAAATTTACCGGTCACGTTGTTGATACTGCTTACGTAGCCATCCAACATGACCATGCCTGAATCGAGCTGCGCTGTTTGATAGGATTGTGGCTGTTCTATATAAGCGGTTAGAAAGTCACGGCCCTGTACAAAATGACCTGATGACTGTTGCAGCATTTCTTGTGATGCATTTGTATTGCTGCCGCTTGTGCCATAATGCTCACTTCCTGTTATTAAAGCTTTCTGTGCACTTTCCCATTTGTTCATCGTCAGTTTGAAGTCGTTAACTTCATTCTGCATGTCTTGACCGGATGTCGCGCGGCGATGGATGTCGTACATGCGGCGCCCAAGCTCTTCTGCTAAAGCCTTCTGGCGAGAAGATAAACTGATTTTAGAAAGATATCCGTTTTGGTTTTGCTGACTCACAATCAGCACTGCGCACGACGCTATAGTTATCCCCACCATGACAAATAGCATGATGCGAATACGCCATAATATCTTGCTGCGCGACAACATATGAACACAAATATAGTGAAATCAATTAGTTATTAACAAGTGAGTTACCGTATTCCCTGCTTGTCGAGCCAGGCAACATACTGTCGTCTATTCTGTTCGTGATCGGCCAGGCTTCGTGCAAAACGATGGCGACCTGTTCCTCCGGGCTCAGCGCACATGAATAGAAAGTTATGCTGCTCTGCTTTTAATACAGCATCAATGTAGGTTGTTTCCGGAAAATTGATAGGACCGGGCGGGAGGCCTTGAAACTTATACGTATTGTATGGGTTATCACTTTGAATGTCGCTGAGGTAGACTCTCTGTGACGGCGCTCGCCTCATGAAAATCGCTGTCGGATCCGACTGAAGTGGCATTCCTATTTTCAGCCTATTCAGATACAGTCCCGCTATGCGAGGAGCTTCCTCGCGCGATGCGGTCTCTGCTTTAACGATCGATGCCAAAATCACAACCTCTTCTTTTTTCATTCCAATCTTGTCGCATGCTTGCTGCCGCTCCAAGCTCCACATTTTGTCGGTTTCGCTTTTCATCTTTGATAGAAAAGATTCTCCCGTCATGTTCCAATAAAACTCGTATGTATTAGGTCTGATGATTGTTGCCAATTTCAACTTTTCGGTGTCCAGGGATGAAAGCAAGGAGTCGTTGTTAAATGCATTGATAAAGTGAGAACTGTCGTGCAAGAGGTATTTGCCGAGTTTTCCGGATAGCTCCTCTAAATGAGTAACATCGTCGATTCGAAGTGTTACCGTCGCTTCACCCCCCGCTCGCAATGCGTTAATGATTTCACTATTTGACATGCCTTGGGTGAACTTGTATCGTCCCGGCTTTA
This sequence comes from Flavobacteriales bacterium, assembly GCA_044348775.1. Lineage (GTDB taxonomy): Bacteria > Bacteroidota > Bacteroidia > Flavobacteriales_D > Sanyastnellaceae > JAIBBG01. Next base: position 1,503 of record JBIKSC010000147.1, read on the forward strand.
TGGTTTTTAACTGCTTTATTTTGGCCGCCGCTAACCAACTTGTTTCGTTGTCGATATGAAAACCGGACTGCTGCAAAATGGACTCTGCCTCCGCGCTTGAGCGCACTTCAAAAATGCAGTTGTCGCTGTTGCATATCAAATTAGAAGTTCTGAAAATGAAGTGGTAAAATGAGTAGGCAAGAGCGATGCTACCTATGCAAACAACTACGAAGATGCGGGCTCGACTTTTTTTCATTCCTGTAGGTTACAAATATATTGAGTGGCTAATTTTCCTTTATAGATGAGAGCTGCACCTTCAGAGAAGCCGGCTTTGGAAAACAAGTTTCTACTTTGAATGTTGTCGTTATAAATAATGGCCCGAACTAACCTTAGCCCAATAATGTGCAGTTCTTTCAATGCGAGTAATAGCGCTTTGCTTGCATACCCCTTTTTCCGGTGATGGGCTTCCGTAATGAAAATGCCAATTCCACAGTGATGGTTGGTTGTGTCAATTTCGAATATGTCTACCGCACCAATCGGTGCAGTTTCCCGACAAATAAGCCAGCGCTTAATTTCAGTGTTGTTATGGTCTAAACACTTAGAGTGAAAGGACTTGATATCTTCCATAGGAAACGGACCTTGTTGTTCGGAAAATTGCCAGAGTTCCGGCCTATTTTCCCAATCAAGAATTAGTTCGAAATCCTCCTCTTGCAAGGGGCGTATCGTGATCATGCGAAGTGAATTAGTATTGCTGAGTAGATAGCAGAACCAAGGTACATGCATGGGTTACTTCGATTCCGCTCGACTTTAGAATTTCTTCTATCATTGGGTTCTCAGTTCCCGGATTGAAAATGACGCGTCTTGGCCGAAGTTCCAAAATGCTGGGCAACCAATGTTCCTGATTCGCAGGCCCAACATAAAGGCTAACCGTATCGACGTCACGGAAATCTTTTGCATGGGTTTGTATTAGCACATCGAAAACTTTGCCCTCTCTTAGGCCTAACGCATGGGTTTCAATACCCTGCTTTCTCAGTGCTAGAATGGCTTTGTGGCTATAACGGTCAGGGTTTTCAGAAGCGCCAATAACAACTGTTTTTTTCATATTGCAAAGATGGTGAATGGTGTTGGCCTTTCCATCTTACTTTTGTCGCAAACTCCTATCTACATGAACAGGTTTTCAAGCCTTTTAGCGGTGCTGGCTATGTCAATGTTATTTGCCTCTTGCGGCATCAACTCAGAATTTATGTTCCAGACACCTGATGATTATGTATTTGATGTGCCTGTAATTGACTCATCCAGTATTGATTATAGAATTCAGCCGAACGATGTCATTTCTTTCGAAATCTTCACCAACGAAGGAGCTCTCATGCTCGAGGTTTCAACAAGCTCTGCGGAAACACAGACAGCTGTCAGAACAGCGAACATTGAATACGTTGTGAATTCTCAAGGTTTTGTGGAGTTCCCTATCATCGGCATGCAAAAAATTAGCGGGTATAACATCGCTGAGGCGCAAGATTTTATTGAGGACATGTACACTCCACAATTCAATCGTCCATACGTGCAGCTGAAGGTTATGAATCGTCGCGCAATCATTTTTACAAGTCCTGCGGGAAGCGGTTCGGTTCTTCAATTGGGTAAGGAAAGCATAAGTGTCGTAGAGGCCTTGGCGAAGTCAGGGGGTATTGGACAATATGGAAAGGCGGACGATATCAAATTAATGCGGAAAATAGAAGGAGGCGAACGTCAGGTGTTTCATATTGATTTGTCAACTATTGAGGGTGTGCGCTATGCAGATATGTCGGTAGAAGCTGGAGACATTATTTATGTTCAGCCACGCAAACGTATAAGCCAGCAGGTATCGGCCGAGGCTCGCTCCTGGACCTTCCTTATTTCGGGTGTCATTCTTTTATTGACGTTGCCGCAACGAATTTTCTAGTATGCATATAGAAAAAACTCGCTTTCGTGATTTGCTTGTCATTCAGCCTGCTGTTTTTGCAGATGAACGGGGTGCTTTTCAGGAATCATTCAATGAAGCCCGTTTTCGAATCGAGACAGGCCTCAATCTCACTTTCGTTCAAGACAACGAGAGTGTATCCAAGCGAAATGTAATTCGCGGTTTGCATTTTCAAATACCACCAAAGGGACAGGCTAAGTTGGTCCGTGTTTCAAGAGGCAGTGTATTGGATGTCGCTGTCGATTTGCGTCAAACAGAACCCACTTTCGGTAAGTATTATTCGCATGTGCTTTCGGGAGAGAATGCAACCCAGCTATTCATTCCGGAGGGTTTCGCTCATGGTTTTCTGGTCTTGGAAGACGATACCATTTTCAGTTATAAGTGCACGAATTACTATAGCAAAGAGCTTGAAAGAAGCATTCGCTGGAATGATCCGTCCATTGCTATTAATTGGGGTTGCAACGGCCCTTTGCTATCTGCTCGCGATGAACAGGCAATGCTTCTCAGTGAATTCGAAACTCCTTTTTTCTAATCGTTCATGAACGCTCGAGTATATGGCATTTCAGCAATTTTGGGACTGCTTATCTCTTTGATTACTCTTGTTTTGGTGGCTTTTGTGAATCGATCTAAGCCGACCAAGGCTGAAAATGAAGCATACAGAGAACTTATAAATGGTGAGTATCGCATCTATGCAATGCCACTTCCCGATAAACTCGAGTTCGCCGGTGAAACTGTGCCTATCGAAAGACCTGACGTACGCGAGAGTTTCGATCGAGAACTTCTTGTCAATACCTATTGGCATAGTAATACACTTCTTGCCATAAAAAGAGCATATCGCTGGTTTCCGGTCATTGAACCTATTCTCAAGGCCAACGAGATTCCGGATGATTTTAAGTACTTGGCTGTTATCGAAAGTGCACTTTCCAACGCCTCATCGCCTGCCGGAGCCAAAGGCTTTTGGCAAATGCTTGAAGAAACAGGAAGGGGATACGGTTTACAAATCGATGAGCAGGTTGACGAAAGATACGATGTAGAGAAGAGTACATATGCTGCATGCCATTATCTGAAAGATGCATTCGATATTCATGGCTCCTGGTCAATGGCGGCGGCCTCTTATAATATGGGGATGGGTGGACTGCAAAGGCGCGCAGGACAGCAGTACCAAAACACGTACTGGGATTTATTGCTGAATGAAGAAACAGCCCGATACGTATATCGAATTCTTGCCATGAAGGAAATTTTCAATCATGCGGATCAATATGGTTTTGTTATTCGTCCGGCAGAGCTATACGAACCACTGAATTATACAACTATTCAAGTCAATTCATCCATCGCTGACTTGGCAGCTTTCGCAAAGGAACAGGGAATATCCTATAAGCTCTTAAAGTGGTATAATCCATGGCTGCGCGAAAACTATCTGAGAGTCGCTCAAGGTGTAACCTACGATATTAAAGTTCCAGCTTAAATGCTACAGAGCTGATTCGCTTGGTTGGTCTTCCATCAATGATTTCCTCGCGTATCATTGTTTGTGCTGCTGTGCTGGTCATTACTTCATCCATCGATTTTATCGCTCCGGAAGGAATTCCTTTCGCTATTAATTCAGCCATCCAGTAATCTCGAGTGTTGTTGGCAAAGGCCTTCTGTAGTATGAGAGCAAGCTCATCGCGGTGCGTTACTCGGGTTTGATTGTCTGCATATTTAACGTCTGCATAAACGCCTTCAATGTTGAGTAAGGAGCATAGGGAACGAAACTGTTTGTTGCTACCTACTGCTAACACCAACGATTTGGAATCGGAACAGAGGAATGTCTCGCCATAAGGAGCTATGTTGGGGTGCAACGAACCTGTCGGTTGAGCGATGTGACCGGCCATCAAGTAATTGCTGGCTTGATTCACCAGCGCAGAAAGTGCTGCTTCCTCCAGTGTGACACGCACAGTGGCTCCTTTCCCGCTCTCTTTGCGATTGAGCAGCGCACATAAAATCCCTTCCTTCATCTGATGCGCGGCAATAACATCGATAAGTGCCACCGGCATTTTCAAAGGCCCGCTCGTCGAGTTGCCGTTCATGAACATGAAACCGCACTCGGCCTGCAGCACTACATCGTACGCAATTCTTTCTGAGTCAGATTGAAAACCCTTGAGCGCAGCGTATACAGCTCTGGGTTGTAGTTGATGCACGTCGTCGGCGCTTAGTCCGAACTTCACATCATCTCCTTCTTTGAAATTTACTACAACGAGATCGCTCCATTTTATGAGATCCTCAAGATGCTTTCGGCTTTCATGGGATGTGAAGTCTAAGCTCTCATAATTCTTACCGAAATTCACCGAAGAAAAATAGGCGCTAACGGATGCGCTTTCATCTTCCGTTTTTAGCTTCCATGAACGTGTTACATCACCTCCGGCCAGAGGATTTTCTACCTTGATGACACTCGCTCCAAGCTCCGCAAAAAATGTAGTAACCGAAGGCCCCGCTAGAACGGTTGAAAGATCTAACACGTGAAGGCCTTTAAAGAGCATTTCCATGATCCAAATCTACTTCTTATTCCTGTTGCAGTGCTTCTTTGAAGACTTTCAAGACGCGTTCGCGTGCATAGCTGTGTTCTACAATTGGTTTGGGATAAGACGAAGTTCCTAATTCAGGAACCCACTTTTTGATGTAACGCAGTTCCTTGTCGAATTTTTCAGTTTGGAGAGCCGGATTGAAAACTCGGAAGTAGGGAGCTGCGTCGCAACCGCAGCTTGCGGCCCACTGCCAACCGCCCACATTGCTCGCCAGATCAAAATCCAACAACTGACTTGCAAAGTATCGTTCGCCTAACCTCCAATCGATGAGCAAGTGCTTCGTGAGAAAACTGGCAACAATCATACGAACGCGATTGTGCATGAAACCCGTGGAATTCAACTCTCGCATGCCGGCATCTACAATGGGATATCCTGTCTTCCCTTGGCACCATGCCGCAAACTCCTCGGGAGCATTTCGCCATGGT
>JBIKSC010000148.1:0-6396 GCA_044348775.1 Flavobacteriales bacterium
ATTCTTGCCACTTTCCTTCAACTCCTCGTTGTAACACCAAAAGGTTCCGCTAATACCCGATGCCTGAGCGGCAGCAGCGGCCTCCGCAGCTCTTCGTTCATCCTCTAAACGCTGCTGCTCCATGGTGAATGCTAATTGCTCTGCAATTGCTTGTACCTTTTTGTCCAGCTCTGCCGGACTGAGCGAACAGATAACATTCAAACTATCATACAAATGGATTGCTTCCAGGTGCCCTACCAACTCTGTCAGCGATTCGGCCCTGGCCTTCACAACATCATAACGCTCGTGCTCCTTTTCAATCTTGGTAAGGGTACTGTCGTAATAGATCTGTGCTTCCGCATATTGTCTTTCATCGAAATACAAATCAGCTAAGCGAAGAAATGCTTTTGCTCTCTGCTTAGTGTTGGTTGTATTCGATTCTATTGACTTCAAGTAAAATCCAATTGCATCCTCTCTGCGTTGCTCTTCCCACGCAATATCACCCAATGCGTAGTAAATCTGATCCACATAATCAGCGTTCTTTTCGTCCTTCAGCATCTTGAAAAGCTCCTTCTGAATCTCCCCGGAGCTTCCGCCGGTTCGGCTGAAGGAAAGAGCCTTGTTAATGCGTGCATGAAATTCCAACTCGTAGGGAGGGCGTGAGTGCACAACGGCCTCGTAATGCGTTATGGCATCACTGCTTCGATTCATTTGTTGATACAGCTGTGCCAAAATGAAATGTGGTCGGGCGCGTTCTCGTTTCTTGTCCGTGAACTCAAGACTCTTCTCCAATTCTGCAGCTGCCTTTTCCCATTTTTTCTGATGAATGTATACATCCGCAAACGCAAGGTGATACTCTGCCTTTTGTTTCTTATTGACCTCATCCTTGTCCAATTCTCCTTCTGCTCTGGTTAGCGCCTGAATAGCTTTGCCGTACTCCTTTTCCTCAACATACGTTTTGGCCAACCAGGTATTGCTGCGCACCGATGCTTCCGGCTTCTTGAACTTACGATTTACGTATTGAAAAATGTCGGCCGATTTGTAATAACTCTGTTTGTAGAAATAGGCTTGACCGATAACCATGTAGTTGTCATCAATCCATTTATTGAATTCCGGATGCTTCTTGTCTTCGTTAGAGTCGTCTTTAATAGTGTGTCTGCTAATTACCTTTTCGCACTTGGCTATTGCCTTTTCCATGTCCGGGAAAATCGCCTTTGCCTCTTCCGGGGTGCCATAAATGAATATCGGCAGTAGCTTGTCATAATCATCCTGATGTGAGGCGGTCAGCGTATTCGCGCCCTTTATAACGAGCTCATTCGCATTGAAATAACCGTTATAATGCCCTGTCATATTGTGAAATAAACGATAGGCCGTGCCGTCCTTCTTGGTTGAACAAGCAGCCAGAAAAACCAAAAGCATTAACACCATTACCACACGGCCCGAAAAACGAATATTCACAAAGAGTAGATTTTATTGCCCGCTTCTAACAGGATTGCGTCAAAATTATTTCATTTTTGCGCGGAATTGTTCGCTAAGGCAAAGATTCGAAACAAAAAATGGTAGCAACCCCACAACCCAAAAGGAAAAAACTCCTTAAGAAGCTCAAAAGCCGCTTCCGGTTGACGGTGCTCAACGAATCAACATTCGAGGAAAAACTGTCCTATTCACTGACTCCCCTCAACCTGATTATCATGTTCGGGGGAATGCTCATCGTGTTTGGGTCGCTGATCTATCTGCTTGTGGCGTTTACCCCGCTAAAAAATTATGTGATCCCTGATTATACATCAACAGGATATAGAGAAGAGGCTCGTATCGCCAGACTTCAGGCAGACTCCCTCTACGATGTTGTCAGAAAAAACGAACGCTACCTCAACGACATCCAGGTTATTCTTAATGGGGGGGTACTCAATAATGCTGCGGACAGCTCTCAATCTGCCTCAAGCAGCCCCAATTTGAATTATGAGGTTAGTGAATTGGATGAGTCCATGCGCCAGAAAATTTCCGAACAGGACCGCTTTAGCATTGAGGCTGTTGAAGAAAGCGAGGACCGAAAAAAGGGCCTTATACTTTTTAAACCCGTAAACGGCACCATCTTCAATGCCTTCAACCCAAAAGACGGGCATTATGGAATTGATTTGGTTGCACCAAAAGATGATCCGGTGAAATCCGTTCTCGACGGCACCGTTATAGCCGCCGCATTCACTGCCGACGATGGAAATATCATTTCCATTCAACACGCCAATAACTTGATTTCCGTTTATAAACACAACGCTGTTCTGTTGCGCAAGGTGGGCGACATGGTGAAAGCAGGTGAGTCAATTGCTTTTATTGGCGACTCCGGCGAAAACAGCGAGGGGCCACATCTGCATTTTGAGCTTTGGGAAAACGGTGCGCCCGTGAACCCGGCCCAATACCTATCATTCGGGCAAGAATCCGTTACTTCGTATTAACTTCATTCATAGTGCGGGCCAACCCTATGAGCCCAAATGAAAATACCGCCTTACTGGCTCGCTCAATGTGTTCACTGAGCACCTGGTTTTCTTCAGGGCTCCAAATACCTAGTACGTAATCGACCTGCTGTCCTTTGGAAAATTCAGCACTTATACCGAAGCGCAATCTGGCATATTGCGTGGTTTGTAATATCTGATTGATGTGCTTAAGCCCGTTGTGGCCCCCATCGCTACCCTGCCCACGCATACGCAATTTTCCATAGGGTAACGCCAAATCATCTGTAATGACGAGCACGTTCTCCAATGCTATTTTCTCCTGCTGCATCCAATAACGAACGGCATTGCCGCTTAGATTCATAAAGGTGCTCGGCTTTAGAAGTATGAACATTTTGCCCTTGTGCTTCAGCTCACACACATCGCCATAACGGTCTGTCCTAAAAAAAAGATTGGACGCCCCAGCTAGAGCGTCCAATACTTTAAATCCTATGTTGTGGCGAGTCTCTGCGTACTCACTGCCGATGTTTCCTAAACCTACGATGAGGAATTTCATGCAGCGAACTTAAGCTTCCATCGCCAAACGATTACTTCTTCTTTTCAGCGGCAGCAGCAGCAGCGGCATCAGCCATGGCTGCACGTGTTACCTGGACAGATACAATCGCAGAAGCTTCTGCTTCCAATACTTTGCAGCCGTCAATCTTGATGTCGCGTACGCGAATCATATCACCAATCTTCATCTCTGAAATATCAACCTGAATCTCGTCCGGAATTGCTTCAGGCTTTCCGCTGATACGCACTTTGCGGTAGTTGATAAGCAACTTACCACCACTGCGCACACCTTCAGAAACACCCATTGTGCGCACAGGAAGAGTCGTCTTCACAACTTTACCCGGAATTAACTCCAACAAATCGATGTGCGTCACCATGTCAGTTACAGGGTTTTGCTGCATTTCCTGAATGATGGTTGAGAAGGTCTTTCCACCCACTTCAATGTTGATTTGCAATGTATCGGGACGAGCAACGATTTTATCCCAGTCATTGCGTGATACACTGAAAGGCAACTGCGTTGAACCACCATAGATAACACCGGGAATGCGACCATTTCTACGCAATTCCGCTGCGCCCTTTCTTCCTACGCTCTCTCTCGGAGAGCCGCTCAATGAGACTTGTTTCATGTATTTAATTTTTAATGATTTACGAAATAATAAAATTACTACTAATACTGCGGTTGTCAATCAGATTAGTGAGCACTCCGCCAAACAACGGCGCCACACTCAAGACTTTAATCTTCTCTTGCGGGCGACCATCTTTCAAAGGAATACTATTGGAGACAATAATTTCTTTCAATGCCGAATCCTGTATGCGCTCATAGGCCTGTCCGCTTAACACCGGATGCGTGCATATCGCACGTACGGACAGGGCTCCATTTTGCATCATAACCTCGGCAGCCTTGCACAGTGTACCGGCTGTATCGCACATATCGTCTACGATAACAACATTCTTACCCTGAACATCACCTATGACGGTCATACTTTCTACCTGATTGGCGACCTTGCGTTGCTTGTAGCAGATTGCCAAATCACTACCCAACAATTTCGCATAGGCATTGGCTCGCTTGGTACCTCCGGTATCAGGAGCAGCAATGAGCAAATCGGGTATGTTCAGTGAATTCAAATAAGGAACAAAAATGGTCGAAGCATACAAGTGATCAACAGGAACCTCAAAGAAGCCCTGAATCTGCTCTGCATGCAAGTCCATGGTTATCACACGATCTACACCTGCGGCAGTCAACAAATTAGCTACCAACTTGGCGCCAATAGCCACACGCGGCTTATCCTTCCTGTCTTGACGTGCCAAACCGAAATAAGGTATTACGGCAACGATGCGCTTCGCCGATGCTCGTTTAGCAGCATCAATCAAAAGCAAAAGCTCCATTAAATTGTCGCTTGGTGGAAAGGTAGATTGTATGATAATCACATCCATTCCTCGCACCGTTTCCTCAATCGAAGGTTGAAACTCGCCGTCGCTGAAATGCTGAATAATTACATTACCCAACTCCACCCCAAACTCCTTGGCTATACTCTCTCCAAGATATTTGGAGGCTGAGCCGGCAAGTATTTTAACCATTGGATTCATTGTGCGCGTCCCTTTTTGGGGCCGCAAATATAGTCATACCCATGGCGTTCAAATACTTCCCTGCCAAAAAATAACATGCCCGAGTACCTGGCGGCACTCGGGCATGTTATCCATCGACAGACTAATGTTTAAGGCAAAAATGTGAATTGAAACTGCCCAAGCGACAAATCGATTGAAGCGTCAGGGGCCAAAGGATCGACCGCAATGAGAGTTCCTTGAAATGATCCGCGGAAGAACCTGTAAAAACCAATAGGCTTATTGCAACCATTGGTAACATCAGCAACAGAAATTGTAAGCTCCTTAAACTTCGAAACCACAAACAAACACTCTCCACCCGGCAACGCCGAGGTATAAGTAAATCCTTCACTGTCTGTCCAAACGATGCTATACTGCGTTGGGTCTCCAAATTCATCATTGACCTCGAGAGGTGAACCCAAACTACCGGCCCATCCCAGTACGGGTCTGGTTATTACCAAAGAAAGAGTTCCTGCCGGAACCGGTGGTGCATCCGGGGCGGTGTCATAGCCCTGCTCCAATGTGTATGTAAGCGTTCCTGTTACATCATCATAAGCCGGGCTTGTAAACACGACGTCTGGTACTTTATAGGAAGCAGAACCTATTTTAAAACTCAATATGGTGTCACAATCCGGGCATGAATTTCCTCCACAGTCTACAAAAAACTCTTGCCCGTCCTGAATAGCATTGCCGCAATTTCCTGTTGAACAACAAGGGTCACAATCTGGACCCCCACAGTCAATTCCAGTCTCGTCACCATTAAAGATATTGTCTACACAGGTCGGACAGAAATCACATCCACCATAGGGCGTCTCTCCCTCGTTCTCACAATCGACATCATCTTCGAGTCCATTTAGAAGTCCATCGCCACAAAGCTGCTCGCAACCTCCACATGTTCCTCCACAGTCAATTCCAATTTCGTCACCATCCTGAACACCATTAGCACAGGTAGGGCAAACAGGGCATTCGCCGCCGCAATCGAACCATGTCTCTCCACGTTCCGGCTCCCACACTCCGTTTGTGCAGTGATCACACTCCACGCAATTAGGTCCACCACAATCGATCTTAATTTCTCCATTGTTGAGAACACCGTCATAGCAGTTATCCGGAATTTTATTATCGTCGTTTAGGCAGCTCGCCAAGAAAAAGGAGCCGGCAAAAACAGCCATAAACAAGAAAACGAAGGAGCGCATTTTCATAGATAAATCGTATTTACAGGTTTCGAAGATATAAACACAAGTCTCATTCCCCCAAACTTTGGTTGCATTCTAACTATTTCCGTTGAATTCTCAACTCATCCAAGAAGTTATTCCCCACGGGAATATCCTACCATAATTTTTAGCGGCTTCGTGCGTAATTACGCGGCATGGAAAAAACCTGGCTGCCCAAACTGACTCCACCCAAAGAGACCGTTGATATGCTTCAAAAGGAGCTAAACATAGATCTCTACACGGCATCGCTATTGGCCCAACGCGCAATAAACTCCTTCGAGTCTGCACGTGAATTCTTCCGGCCGAGCATCCAAAAGCTTCACGACCCATTCCTCATGAAAGATATGGATCGCGCTGTTAACCGTCTCTCAGAAGCCATGCACCGCAACGAAAAAATTCTTGTTTATGGAGACTACGATGTGGATGGTACAACAGCCGTGACGATGGTATATAGCTTCTTGGAAAGCATCGGTGTTGGCTGTGATTATTACATTCCCGACCGCTATGCCGAGGGTTATGGATTTTCGATGAAGGGAGTAGACTATGCGAAAGAAAATGGATGCTCACTGATAATCACTCTTGATTGTGGCGTTCGTGACAGTCAAAAA
>JBIKSC010000149.1:0-6295 GCA_044348775.1 Flavobacteriales bacterium
TTGCAGGGCAAGGTACAAATGGTGCCTGGGTTTTTGAAGATACCGGAGGCAATTCGATTTGGATGATGGCCGATGAAAACAGTCCGGCCGGAGCCTATTCCACCAATGCACAGCCCCTGGCCTCAACTACCGCGGACAACGGGTGGGTAATTTTTGATGCGGATTTGTATCAGGGTGGTGAGATAACCGCCACCAATCCGGCTGAAGACGTGAGTGGTTACCTCGTTTCACCACCTATCGACTTTAGCGCTTGCCCGAGCGTAATTCTCGAGTTTCAGCAGACATTTCGTTACTGCTGCGCAGATGAAAAACCATTCTTCCTCGAAGTAAGTAACGATGGCGGTGCTTCATGGGTTGTCTATGATGCCGCTCCTGAGTTCACGGGTGGTGCCAACGACCCTTCTCCAAACCCCCTTGTTTCGGCAGTTGATATTTCTGCGGCGGCTGCAGGGCAGAGCTTTGTAATTATCCGCTTTGGATGGCAGCCAAATGGCATTTATTCACACTCGCACTATTTCTGGGGAATAGATGATATCCGTGCTTACGAAAATCCTGTTCAAAACGATTTGCGCGTGTTGCAAGTAACGAGCGGAGACATTTTCGCAGACTATGAATATCGTTGCCTCGCCCTCGAGCAAGCAATCGACCCTTCGATGGGTGGTTTGGTAATCGGTACCATGTACGAGAACTTGGGAACCATCACTCAGAACGCAACTATTACGGCTGAGGTTCTCGATGCAACGCAGACCGTGGTACTCGCAACTGTTTCTGAAACCGTATTTGCATTTTCAAACGCTGAGAGTCCGACGCCGGGTGACCCTATTGACACGCTGTTTTTGGCGACAAACTGGGCTCCAACGGAAGCAGGTGAGTATTTTGTACGAACCACAATGTCGATTGGCTCTACGGACGAGTCACCGACAAATAATACGCTAACCAAGAAGTTTTGGGCTGTCGACGGCGAGTATGGTCATGATCATCCATCGCTCGTTAACACCGAAATGATTCCATACCTGGGTACCGGTACCGCTGAAGACCCATACAACCCCACCGGTTATGGAAGCTACCTTACTTGTTTTAACCCTGGTTCTGTAGCCGGTGGTTTGAGCATCCGTTTCGAAAACACTACAGATGATTTCTGCCCTTTCAATATCCTTCTTTTGGCTAGAAATACTGATTACAACCTGAGCGATGCTGAATACGTAGCATATGGCGAGTATGAAGTTCAGCCGTTTTATGTTCCAACAGGTGCTTCCCAGCAGTTTCCAATTTACTTGTCATTTGAAGAAGCTGTTGAGCTCTCTGAGGGTGTAAGTTATTTCGCGGGCATTCAAACAGAATTTGCAACAGAAGAAGAGCTCTCTGTAAAAGCAATTGATGAAAAAGATACAGACTTCAGCACAGGCTATTGGGCCGAGACAACAACAGAGGGCGAGTTTCTCTGGTTCTTTGGTGTTGGTTTTCTAACAGACGCTTCTCCGGCCATTCGCCTGGTGTTGTATGAGTTTGTTGGAATTGAAGAAGAGGCACAATTCATCAATGACTTCGCTATTAGCCCCAACCCGGCTTCCAGCAATGCACAAATTCGCTTCGATTTGAAAACGGCCGCTTACATTGCTTACGAAGTGCGCGACATTCAAGGAAAGTTGGTAACATTCGATAACATCGGCCTATACAATCAAGGCGCGAACTCATTCAACCTGAATGTGAGCGACTATCCTGCCGGTAATTACATATTCAACATGGTTGTGGACGGCGAAAAAATGTTCAGCCGCCAATTCAATGTAACACGTTAATTCTGTTTTGATATCTAGAAAAGGCTCTCTTCGGAGGGCCTTTTTGTTTTGCAAACGTTGCTTCATCTACTTTTGCATTCGTGCAGGTACACTACGACTTTTCTTCGTTGCCCTCTTTCCGTAATCCCGTTGTCACCATTGGTACTTTCGATGGTGTGCATTGCGGCCATAAGGCGCTGCTCCACCGAATCAGGGAAATTGCCAATGGCGTAAACGGAGAGTCTGTGCTTCTTACGTTCTATCCGCATCCGCGAATGGTGCTGTATCCCGACGACCATCAAATTTCGTTACTCTCCTCTCCGGAAGAAAAAATACAGGAATTGGAAAAGGCCGGCTTGGACCACCTTGTAGTGCATCCTTTTTCGGCTGAGCTATCCAGGTTGAGTGCTTTCGAATATGTGCGCGACTTTTTAGTGAAAGGCATAAACGCACATACGGTTGTCGTAGGTCACGATCATCGGTTTGGCCGCAATCGGGAAGGCGATTTTAATACACTGATTGAATTGTCGGAAGTTTTTGGATTTCAGGTAATAGAAATTCCGGCACTGGAAATTGGTACCATTGAAATAAGCTCGACGAAAACGCGCATGGCTCTTGAACGCGGCGATGCGGCTGAGGCTGCAACGTTTCTCGGCAGGCCCTATAGCCTTACCGGATCGGTTTTCAAGAACCGTCAGTTGGGTCGAACGTTGGGTTTTCCTACAGCCAACATACGACTCGCCTTCGAGCATAAACTCATTCCGGCTAACGGCGTATATGTGTCGCGCGTGCAAACACCCTTCGGAAATTTTGGTGGCGTAACCAATATCGGCATACGACCTACCGTTGGTCGGGATAACGAAGTTCACATTGAAACGCATATCTTCGATTTCGACGGAATGCTCTACGATGAAACCATCACGGTTGAAATCATGCACCGACTTCGTGATGAGCAGAGGTTCGATTCGGTTGAGGCATTGCGTATGGCGATTGAAAACGATTGCAGAAAAGCTAGTGAATGGTTAAAAGAACAGCATTAATAGCGCTTTTTTTCCTTGCGGTGGCGGGCCTCTCCGAGGTTCAGGCTCAAGTGCTGTCAGCAAGTGATTTGGATACCGCACGTGTCTACACTAGTCTTTCTAGGGCGTTGCAAAATCCCACGGCCGTGTTACGTCTAGACCTTTCAAAGCAAAAACTATCCACCTTTCCCGAAGAGATTTTTGGCCTCTCCAATTTGCAAGAGTTACGCTTGAATAAGTGCAGACTGTCAGAGCTGCCCGATCGTTTTAAGGAGCTTCCCGATCTGCAACGCTTGCAGTGTCAGCACAACGAGCTTGACACAATTCCCTCGAGTTTGCTGGCGTTGAAAAATTTGAAGACGCTCGATTTGGCCGACAACTTCATTGAGGTAATTCCGGAAGAAATTGAGCAGCTTACTGAACTGCAAACGCTTTCCATTTGGGATAATCCGGTTACCTATTATCCGGAAAGCCTCACCGAAATGCAACAACTCAAAGTGCTCGACGTGCTCAACAACGCCATGAGTCGCGACACACAACAACGGCTGAAAGGCGGCTTGCCAAAGTGCAAGATCATCATGTCGCCGCCGTGCGCGTGCATGGATGGGGAACAGTAATCGTTTTTCTCGTCTTTCTTGAGAATCTGTCGATTGACAGAATTCTGTAACTTAGGCGCATGAAACTAGTATCTTTCCTAAACAACTACAACCCTCGCGTATTACAAAACCCTTACGTAATTGCTGAGGCCGGTGTGAACCACGAAGGCTCAATGGAGCTCGCAAAGCGACTCATCGATGAAGCTGCTGAAGGCGGCGCTCAGGCCATCAAATTCCAAACGTACAAGGCTGAAACAATCGCTTCCAAAGACTCACCGTACTACTGGGATATTACCAAAGAACCAACACGCTCACAGTTTGAGCTCTTCAAGAAATATGATAAGTTCTGGAAGAAGGAATACGAAGAACTTGCGCGCCATTGCGAAACCGCAGGCATTGAGTTTATGAGCACTCCTTTCGATGTGGAGAGCGCTACATTCCTCAACGATCTGATGTCTGTTTTCAAAATCAGCAGCAGCGATTTGACCAACTTGCCATTCATCGAATACCAGTGCTCATTCGGAAAGCCTATTATTCTCTCAACAGGCGCCGCCTACAAATGGGAGGTAATGCAGGCTGTAGAAACAATCGAGAAGCACGGTAACAAATTGTGTTTGATGCACTGCGTTCTCAACTACCCTACGATGGACGAGAATGCAAACTTGGGCATGATTAAAGACATGATTCGTTTGTTCCCCGATGTTGTGCCGGGCTACAGCGATCACACATTGCCAAAAGACATGCACACGCTTGAAGTAGCAACCCTACTTGGAGCAGCAGTGTTGGAGAAACACTTCACGCACGACAAAACCTTGCCGGGTAACGACCACTACCACGCCATGGACAAGGAAGACCTCAAGCACTTCCAGAAGCGCATGAACCGCACGTTTGAATTGCTCGGCACCTTTGAAATGAAGGCGCTCGAGAGCGAAGCACCTGCGCGTGCCAACGCACGCAGAAGCCTGGTGGCAGCGAAAAACATACCCGCCGGTCAGACTATTGAAATGAGCGACCTTACGTGGAAGCGCCCTGCAAGCGGTATTTCTCCCAAGGATATTCACGCGGTGATTGGCAAGAAGGCCTCACGCGATATCGGTGAAGATGAAGTGATGAAATGGTTTTTACTTAACGACTAATACATGCGCTACCAACAGTTATCGGCCGATTTCTACAACGGCGCTCGCAAACGATTCGCATCGCACATGCAAAAGGGTGGTGTTGCCGTTTTCTGCAGCAACGACACCTACCCGACTAGTGCCGATGGTCATTTTGCTTTCAAGCAAGCAACGGATATTTTTTATTTGAGCGGAGTGGATCAGGAAGAGAGCATCTTGCTTCTGTTTCCGGACTCCTTTCACGCTCACCACCGTGAAGTATTATTCTTAAAGGAAACAAGTGAAACCATTGCTATTTGGGAAGGAGCGAAGCTTACGAAGGAACAAGCACGAACTCAAACCGGAGTAAAGACCGTGTATTGGTTGGGCGAATTTGAACGCGTTTTCAAAGCAATACTTGCGGAAGCATCGTGCATATATCTCAACAACAATGAGCACACACGCGCTGTTATCGAAGTAGAAACACGTGAAGCGCGCTTCTCGAAATGGGTGCGCGAACACTATCCGCACTATCGCATTGAGCGCAGCGCGCCTATCATGCATCGCCTGCGTGCGGTGAAAGAAAAAGAGGAAGTTGACCAACTTCAGCGCGCCATCGACATTACACGCGGAGGTTTTGAGCGCGTCATGAAAATGGTGAAGCCCGGTGTGATGGAGTATGAACTCGAGGCGGAATACATGCATGAGTTTTTGAGCAAGGGTTCGCGAGGGTTCGCATACACACCCATCATTGCCAGCGGTTTCAGCGCTTGTGTGCTGCACTACATCGACAACGATAAGCCATGTAAAGACGGCGATTTGTTGCTCATGGATGTAGGTGCTGAATACGGCAACTACAATGCAGATATGACGCGTTGTATTCCGGTAAATGGAAAGTTTTCGCCGCGCCAGAAGGCGGTATACAACGGTGTATTAAGCGTTATGAAAGGAGCGAAGGCCTTGCTAAAGCCCGGTGTTCTTATGCACGAATACCACAAACAAGTGGGTGAATTGATGACGAAGGAATTGGTAGATCTGAAGCTCATCTCTATGGATGACGTGAAGAACCAGAACCCCGAATGGCCGGCATATAAAAAGTATTTCATGCATGGCACTTCACACTTTTTGGGGTTGGATGTGCATGATGTTGGCGATTGGACAATTCCAATCGCTGCAGGAAATGTGTTTACTGTGGAGCCCGGCATTTACATCCGGGAAGAGAGCTTGGGTATTCGCATTGAAAACAACATTGTCATCACCGAAAACGGCAACGTTGATATGTTCGATCGATTCGCTATAGAGGTGGAAGAGATTGAAGAAATGATGAACGCGTAAATAGGAAAGGGCTTATTGTTTCGCTTTACCGTTTTCGTATTCTATGCGAACTTTCTCTTTGCCGGTCTTCTCATCGTAACTGACGTAGGTGCCGTCAAGCTTGTTGTTCTTGTAATTGGATTCTTCGATAACGCGTCCTCGGGCGTCGTAAACAACGCTTTTCCCATTCAACTTGCCTTCTTTGAATGTGCAGTCGCGCATGGGCGCACCGTGCGGATGGAAGTACGACCACTTGCCATTCGGCTTGCCGTTCTTGTAGCTTCCTTTGCTGTCGAGTCTGCCGTTGTTGTAAGATTCATAAGGCCCATTCAAGGAGCCGTCCGACCCATAGGTTTCCATTTTTTCAATACCGCCTTTGTCGTTCCAGTAGGTCCATTTTCCTTGCTTCACATCGCCTGACTTAATCTTCGCTACGGTGTCGGTTTTGATTTTATACAAATCGCTCATCGTTTGCGCAAACTGATCTTTGCTCTTCA
>JBIKSC010000150.1:0-6294 GCA_044348775.1 Flavobacteriales bacterium
AACACGAGTGTATCCGGAAGCCTGCGTCTGGATCAACCCGGACAACCGCTACCATTCGTTTACATCCCCTGCAGTGCCCGTGGCACTGTGGTAAGGATAAACGTTACAACGGGTGAAATCGTAGGTGAATTTGCTTCAGCACCGAACGGGCGTGGCAAGGATCCATCTAGAACAACGGTTGACAAATTCGGTAACGTATGGGTATCGAATCGTGGAGAAAGCGGTATCAGTGGTGGCGTTCCCAAAGGCTCAGTAATAAGAATTGGTCTAACACTAGGAGGAACACGATGCGATGCAGACGGCTCACCAAATGCTCTAGGCCAGTATCTCAAGCCTCCGTTTATATACAATACTTGTATTGACCGAAACGGCGATGGACTTATCAAAACTTCAAGTGGATTGGGCAATATCCTTCCTTGGACAAATGCCGGAGGGGCGGATAACGATGGCGGGGTATCAACAGCAGAAGACGAGGCTATAACTATATATACTCGTGTACTTGCTACCGGTGCTAGAACTATCGCCGTTGATGGCATGCCTGATGGTAATTACGATGTTTGGGTAGGAGGAAGTTCAAATAATTATCATGAAAAACTGGATGGCGAAACAGGTATACCTGTTGCGGGTTCAGCATTTAATACAGGCACAGGTGGTTATGGTGGATTGATTGATGGAAATGGAATTCTATGGTCAGCTACTGGTGGTGATCGACCAATCCTGCGCTATGATACAAATACAGGCACTTACACTAACATAAGCGGCAATGGTGACTATGGACTCGGAATCGACCCTAATACAGGAGAGATTTGGGCAACCAATGTTAACGGTAACCGTGTAGTAAAAATGTCACCAAGCGGTGCTTTGCTTGGATCGTACTCTCACGGAAGCTTCAACGCACAAGGCGTTGGTGTAGATGCTTATGGAAATGTTTACGTTGCTCACTCCCTTATAGGTTCAACGACTACCATTGGACACCTAAAAACAGACGGAACATACGTTGGAAATATACAACTCGGCCCTGCTGGTGCAGGCCCAATAGGTATTGCTGTAGATGCATTTGGAAAGATATGGACTTCGGGAATCTATGGCAATACAGCACAACGAATTGACCCGAATGCAGGACCTATCGGCGCAAACGGCGAACCAATCGGTGCTGTTGATTTGACTGTTGATCTTGGCGCTGGTGCCGGACCATATACCTATAGCGATATGACCGGTTTCGTTGCTATTAATGCAACAGTTCCCTCAGGAACTTGGAACGTGATTCATGATGGTCAAGTTGAAGGCCGTAAGTGGGGAAAAATTTCATGGACAGCAGATACGCCCGAACTTACAGGAATTCTTGTTGAAGCGCGTGCATCAGACGATCTGTTAGGTCTTGCCCTCCTCGATTTTGTGCAAGTCGGAAACGGTGAAGAATTCTGCTGTGCCGGCGTTACCGGTCGTTATGTTGAAATCCGTACGACTTTGTTCCGCGGTATAACTATTAATGAGACACCGGTACTGTATGACCTTACTGTTGAGTGCTGCGAAATCTACCCGAACGAAGTGCCAACAATCGCTTCTTCTCGCAATTGCAATCCTACTGATACCCTTACCTTGCCTGCCGACCAGCCATTTACCATGTCAATATTCGGTAATGACGCTGATGCCGACCAGGCACTTACTATTTCATCTACCGTGCTTCCAGCAGGCGCAACATTGGTTCAAGATGCAGCATCTACCAATCCTGTTAGCGCTTTGTTCTCATGGACTCCAACGGAAGCTCAAGTAGGTATCTACAACATCACCTTCCAGGTAGATGACATTTACTGCTACAACGATCGTTGTCCGAAAGTACTGGAAGTAATTCCTTGCGTTCCTTTCTCTATTTACGGTGTTGACTCTGTTATCACTGTTCAGTGCTTGGAAGACAAGCCTGGCTTCCAGGAAGGTGTATATGCTTATGACGAGTGTACCGGTTTCTATGGTGAAATCGAAACTTGGGAAAGCGAAACCGGCAGCCCTGAAGTTATCTGCGAAGCAGTTACGGCTTTGGGCCCTGGTGTTGACTGGGCACTTTGGTTGCCTGAACTCGCAGCTGAAGGTGATGCAGCTTCTGCATACTTCAACTTCGACATGAACGGCGGTACGTTTGAACAATATTCTGATAATACTGCTCACTTGTTTGGAACAGTTCAAAACAATATGAACGCAAATCAAAAGTTCATCGTTGACTTCTGGTTCGAAAACAAGAGCACTTGGACAGAGTGGGACAACATGGGTCGTAACTACAAAAACGACTTGTTGTTGCCATGCGCTACTGCCAACCACCAAGACTGGTTGTATTACGAAATGAAAGGCGGCTTCTCCACCCTAACAGGAGCCGGTGAATTGGCAGGCGACGTTCTTTATATGTACCACACTCCATCTAACTACTACTTCGGTTTCCAAATCGGAGAAGGTGCCAACAACAAAAACTGTAACGACGGTATGTCGGGTTGGTTTAGCTACGATGGTTTTGTTAATGGCGAGCACGTTAACGGACACGGCGACGTGAATGTTGATACAGAATGTGAAGATGTACCTGTAGAAGGCGGCTGCCCTCACAACACCTCATTCACTTACTTCTATCGTTCTGAAAACGAAAATGGCTTCGCTTTGATTGCTACTCAGCAAATCGTAATCGAAGACACTACGGCTCCGGAATTTGTAGATTGTCCTGCAGATCTTACCATTGAGTGTGATCAGGAAATACCTGCTTTGGCAACTCCATCAGCTACAGACAACTGCAATGGCGACGTTATTGTTACGTTCCTTGGCGAAGTTGTTTCAGGCGATGCTTGCAATACAACAATCACTCGCACATGGTCTGCTACAGATCTTTGCGACAACCGCTCAGAGTGTGTTCAAACAATCACTATTGTTGACACTACTTCTCCTCAAATGGGCAATTTGCCTGCTGCGGAATTGACTGTTGAGTGTGACGCTGTTCCAGCTGCTGCAAACGTAACATTGGTTGACAATTGCGATGCTAATCCAACATTGGTTTACAACGAAGTTCGTATCGATGGAAATTGTCCAAACAATTACACTTTGGTTCGCACTTGGTCTGGTTACGATCAGTGCCAGAATGAAACTGAAACGTATACACAAACTATCAACGTTGAAGACACAACTGCTCCTGTATTCGATGCATTCGAATACTATGCACACATTGAGTGTGATCAGATTCCGGATACTATCCCTGCTTCAGACAACTGTGGTGGTGTGAACGTTGAAGTTATTTCTGAAATTCACCAATCGGGTGGTTGCTTGGGTGTATTGCACCGCATCTACCGCGCAACTGACCTTTGTGGTAATACCACAGAAGCTGAGCAGTTCATTGCTATCATGGACACTACCGCTCCTACTTTCGTCGGTGTGCCTTCTGACATGACTGTTGAGTGCAGCGAAGTATCGTTGAACGACAACGGCGGAGTTACCGGCGCTGACAACTGCGGCGGTGATGTAACTGTTGAGTACATGGAAGAAATCGTTGAAACGGATGACAACTGTGCCAACTCATACGACATCATTCGCACATGGGTGGCTACAGATTACTGCGGAAACTCTTCAGAAGTAACTAGCACTACTCACGTAGTTGACACTACCGCTCCAGTATTCGTAAACTTCCCTGCTGACATTTCAATCAGCTGTGAAGATGTAATTCCTGCTACTGAGCTTCCGGTTGCTCAAGACAACTGCACTGCTGATGTTGTTGTTGAATTTGCTGATGTTACAATTGAAGGTTCATGCCCACAATCGTACACTATCGTTCGCACATTCCGTGCTAACGACGGCTGCGGAAATGAGGTTGTTCAATCACAATACATCACTGTACTCGACGAGACAGCTCCGGTATTTGAAGAGCAAGCAAACGAATTCACCTACGAGTGCAACACCGAAATAGCTGTTGTTACTCCTGTTGCTAACGACAATTGCGGCGAAGTTTCTATGGAATACTTCGACACTGAAGTTCAAGGTACATCGTGTGAATCATTCTTCACACGCTTGTGGGTTGCCAGCGACGAGTGTGGTAACACATCTGAATTCACTCAGCATATCAATATTGTTGATACTACAGCTCCTGTTGTAAATCCTTACACCGTTGAAATCGAAATGCCTTGCGACCAGGTTTCTGACGCAATCATGATTTCAGCAAACGACAACTGCAGCGAGGTTAACATTACCTTCTCTGACGAGTCAGTTAGTGGCGGTTGTGCCGGAAAAATCATCCGCACATACTATGTAAGTGACGTTTGCGGAAACGAAACTCAAGGTCTGATCCAACAGGTTATCACTTTGATTGACGTTACTGCTCCTTCGGTTGAAGTTGCTCCTGTAGACGCTACTATTGAGTGCGGTGAAGAGACACCTGCTTATGTTCCTGTTTGGAGCGACAACTGTGACGACGAGTTGCAATTGACCGCTACTTCTAGCGTTTCACAAGACGAGTGTTCTACCATCATCAACCAAATTTGGACTGCTTCGGATGCTTGTGGAAACACTACTACCGTATCACGTACAATTACCATTGTAGACACTACTTCTCCAGTATTCACATTCGCTCCTTCAAACGAAGAGCGCGATTGCACCGCTGCTGATGTAGTAGCTCCTGCATATGCTGATGACAACTGCTCTGACGTTACTATCACGCACAACGATGTTGTTGTTCCAGGCTTGTGCCCGGCTTCATACACGATCGAGCGTACTTACACTGCTACTGACGTATGTGGCAACTTCGCTACCTACACACAAGTAATCAACGTATCTGACAACAACGGTCCGGTATGGGGTGAAAACCAAACTTCATTCGTATACGAGTGCGGTTCTGAGGCTGGTGTTGTAACTCCAGTTGCTACTGACAATTGCAGCGAATTCACCATGAGCTATGCAGATGGTGCTTCATTCGAATTCGGTTGCACAACCGGTTTCGATCGCACTTGGATTGCTGTAGATGCGTGCGGTAACGCAAGCACTCCATTCGTTCAATTCATAACCTTCGAAGACACAACTGAGCCTGTTCTCAATGGTTGTCCTTCAGACTTGGTATTGGCTTGCGAAGATGCAATTCCAGCTCCTGCTGATGTAACTGCTTTTGACTCTTGCGATGATAATGTTCAAGTTATCTTCCAACAACTCTTCTTGGGTGATGCTCCTGCTGAAGGATCAATTGCTGATTGCAACTTGATGACTCCAGCGCGTCCTGCAGGTAACCCATGCGGATACCCTTATGACTGGGCAATGGCTATGTTCAACATGCCTTCTGCTCACCGTTACTACACTGTAGATGGCGGTAGCTTGGTTCAATACCCTGATAGCACCATGCATTTGACTGCTACTATGCGCAACGCTGTTAACCCAACAAACGGTTGGAATGTTGATGTATGGTTTGCCGGCAACATGGATTGGAGCACTTGGTCTTCACAAGAATTCCCAACCAGCTTCAAGGATGATTGTGGTGGCGTTGGTGCAAACCACCCATCATGGACCTACTTCCTAATGACTCCAGGCGCAAACGCAGAGTTGACAGGTTTCGGAGACTATTCAGGTTCTGCTGTGAACTTGGTTCACGCTCCGTCAAACAACTACTTCGGATTCCAGTTGGGTGATGGTGCAAACAACTACAACGCTGCTGAAAACGGCTTTGGTGGTTGGTTTAGCTATAACGGTGTCTTCCACACTTCTCCTAATGCTCCGCTAAGCAATGTAACTGGCGCTGGTGACTTTGCATTCGAATTGGATTGCTGCCCAGATTACGAAATCGTACGTCAATGGACTGCTGTTGATTGCTCAGGCAATTCAGTTACTTGCTCACAGAACATCAGCTTCAGCAGCAATGTTGCAAGTAATGGTGACAACGATGGTCAGTCAACTATCAACACTGAAGCTGTAAGCAACGAGCGCACTAGCACTATCGCTGTATCTCCAAACCCAGCTAACAGCAATGCAATGTTCACTTTCAAAGCCGCTCACACAGCGAAGACTTCAATCGAAGTATTCGACTTGACAGGTAAGAAAGTAGCTGATGTATTTATGGGTACAGTAGAAGCAGGTGCTTCATACAACGTGAACTACAACGTGAGCGACCTCGCTACCGGTTTGTACACGTATCGCTTGACCAATGGCTCTGACGTGAAGATCGATCGTTTGATCATCAACAAGTAATCCATAGGTCATAACCTAACTTGAGGAGCCCTCTCGCGAAAGCGGGGGGGCTTTTCTTTTGGGGCGAATGGCGAATGGCGAGGGGCGAGTGGAGAATGGAGAAGA
>JBIKSC010000015.1:0-21001 GCA_044348775.1 Flavobacteriales bacterium
CCCGGAAATTCATTTGGAACACTCTTTCGCCTTACTACGTTTGGTGAGTCTCACGGCCCTGCTATCGGCGGAGTAATCGACGGTATGCCTGCAGGAATGAAAGTAGAAATTGGTTTTGTGCAGTTTGAACTGGATCGTCGTCGACCCGGGCAGAGTGCCATTACCTCGCCACGCAAAGAATCGGATCGCATCGAAATCCTGTCGGGTATTTTAGACCAAACTACACTCGGAACCCCCATCGGATTTGTGCTGTACAACGAAGATCAACAATCGCACGATTATGATGACTTGGCCGATGTTTATCGCCCCGGGCATGCGGATGAGGTGTGGGATCAGAAATTTGGCATACGGGATCATCGCGGCGGCGGCAGAAGTAGCGCGCGCGAAACAGCTGCGCGCGTTGCAGGTGGTGCGTTCGCGAAAATACTTTTAGCAAAAGCAGGCATATCGGTTCAAGCGTATGTGCATAGCGTGAAGCACATCGAGGTGCCTGTGCGTTACGATGAACTCGATTTATCTCAGGTAGACAATAATCTAGTGCGTTGTCCGCATGAGACAACCGCCGCTGAAATGCAAGCGTGTATTGAAGAAGCGCGTGATGCCGGCGACAGTGTTGGTGGGACAATTATTTGTGTTTGCAAAGGCTTGCCTGCCGGACTTGGTGAACCCGTGTTCGATAAACTTCACGCAGTCCTCGCTCATGCGATGCTTTCCATCAATGCGGCTCAAGGGTTTGAATTGATAGATGGTTTTGCTTGCACACACTTGAACGGTTCTGAAAATAACCTGCGTTCAAGTGGAGTTTCCGGCGGAATATCGAATGGAAATGATCTTGTGTTTCGTGTTGCCTTTAAACCCGTTTCGACCATTCGCAAAGCGCAACAAGCGCGTAATACAGCAGGCGAACAAGTAGTACTGGAAGCGGCAGGACGTCACGATCCGTGTGTGTTGCCGCGCGCAGTGGCTATTGTTGAAGCCATGGCGGCCTTGGTGTTGGCCGACATGCAATTGCTTCAAGGTCGATAATTACGACTCACTCACCTCAAATTCAATTTCCGGAATGTCTTGAAGTGCTTTCAAAGCATCAGTTGCAATATTCACTTTGTTGAAACTATTGGAAGGTAAGAGGAGTTCGCTTTGCTCGTGCATGACACGCATGCGCACTTGTGTTTTGCCGGTTCCGTTTTGCAATGTCGTCGCGATGCGTTCAACTAGTTCATCGCTCAATTTGTTCATCGGGATGATGATGTCGAGGTAGCGTCCCATCTTGGCGCGTATGTCACCCAGCAATTCAATTTTATTGATTCGGAATTCGAGCGCGTTCGTATCCTGACCGAATCTCTTGGGTTGAACACGTCCAACGACAAATAGCTTTCCGCCTCTCGCAATGAGGTGTCGGAATTTCAGCCAGTCTTCACCGAACATCATGAAATCGGATGTGGTTTCATAGTCTTCCAGCTTGAAGCTTCCGTATAGATTGCCGTTTTTCGCAGTTTTCTCCAGCACATCTACAACAGTTCCGGCTAGTTTTAATTCACGGCCATTCACGGTTTCCAGCGCTTGTAGCAGCGACAATCCGCCTTTGCTGCAAAACGTATTCACTTCCAAACTAAAATCGTCGAGTGGGTGACCGCTTATGAACATACCGATTACGTCCTTCTCTTTTGAAAGCTGTGTCATGGTATCCCACGGTTCAACTTTCGGTGGCTGCGGTTCGGTAATGTTCGCTTCGGCACTATCGCCAAAGAGCGAGACCTGCGAAGTGTTATTGTTCTCGCGAACTGCATTGGCATATTTCACAAGCGTTTCGCCAAACGTCTCATTTTTACCATCAGGTGCAAAATATGCTGCACGGTCAATCCCGAATGCATCGAGTGCGCCGGCCAGCGCCAGGTGTTCAATGGTTCTCTTATTCGAAGCTCGCGCATCCACACGTCCCAGAAAATCATAGATGGTGCTAATGCGGCCTTTTTTCTGCTCTGCAATGATGCTCTCCACAGCGTTCTCTCCAACACCTTTTACGGCCGCAAGGCCAAAACGAATTTCGCCTTTATCGTTCACGCTGAAGAGTGATTTCGATTCATTCACGTCAGGACCTAAAACCGGTATCGATTGCTTCTTACATTCTTGCATGAAGAAGCTTACCTGTTTGATGTCGCTCATGTTGTTGCTCAATACCGCTGCCATGTATTCGGCGGGATAGTGCGCTTTCAAGTAGGCTGTTTGGTAGGCTATCCAAGCATAGCAAGTCGAGTGCGACTTGTTGAAGGCGTAGCTCGCAAAGGCTTCCCAGTCGGTCCAAATCTTCTCAAGCTTATCTGCCGGGTGTCCGTTGGCGGTTGCTCCTTCAACGAATTTGCCTTTCATTTTATCGAGCACGTCCTTCTGCTTTTTACCCATTGCCTTTCGCAGCACGTCGGCTTCTCCCTTGGTGAAGCCTGCAAGCTTTTGCGAAAGCAACATCACTTGCTCTTGATACACCGTAATACCGTAGGTGTCTTTCAAGTATTCTTCCATTTCAGGCAAGTCGTAGGTAATCGGCTCCTGGCCATTCTTGCGTCGTACGAAAGAGGGGATGTATTCAAGCGGACCCGGACGGTACAAAGCGTTCATTGCGATGAGATCATCAAACACAGTTGGCTTGAGGTCCTTCATGTACTTCTGCATACCGTCACTTTCGTACTGGAAGATCCCCACGGTGTGGCCTCGCTGGAAGAGTTGATACGTCAGCTCATCATCGATGGGGATGGCTTCTATGTCTATCTCGATATCGTGGCGTTGCTTGATGATGCGCAAGGCGTCTTTAATCAACGTGAGCGTCTTCAAGCCCAAGAAGTCCATCTTCAACAAGCCCGCGCTTTCAACTACGGAGTTGTCGAACTGCGTGCAAAACATGTCGCTGTCTTTGGCAGTTGACACGGGTACATAGTTCGTAATAACATCGGGTGTGATGATAACGCCACATGCGTGGATACCCGTGCTGCGCACCGATCCTTCCAAGATGCTTGCAAGTTTCACTACACGGCCTTCGTGTGAGTTTTCGGATGCAATGGCTCGCAACTGTTTTGCGTTTTGCAGGTCTTCACCGCTGAGTGCATCACTAAGTTTTTTGTCGTCCCACTTCAAGAGGTCGCTCAGATCTTGGTTGTCGGGCATGCACTTGGCAATGCGATCGGTGTCGGGCAACGGCAATTCGATAACTCGTCCGGCATCGCGAATGGCCGATTTACCGCCCATGGTGCCGTAGGTAATAATCTGCGCCACCATGTTCGTTCCGTATTTATTCCGAACGTAGTCAATCACTTTGTCGCGCCCTTCATCGTCGAAGTCGATATCGATATCGGGCATGCTCACACGCTCGGGGTTGAGGAAACGCTCAAACAGGAGTTGGTACTTGATGGGGTCGACATTGGTGATTCCAATGCAATAAGCCACCGCACTTCCTGCCGCACTTCCGCGTCCGGGGCCTACGCTAACACTCATTTCGCGTGCCTTGTTGCAGAAGTCCTGCACAATCAGGAAGTAACCGGGATAGCCGGTATTGGCAATCGTAGCCAACTCAAAATCGAGTCGTTCGCGTATTTCATCTGAAATGGTTCCGTATCTCTTTTCGGCACCCACGTAAGTGAGGTGGCGAAGGAAATTGTTCTCGCCACGCTTGCCGCCGTCGGTCTCGTCGAGTGTGTCTTGGAACTCTGCGGGAATATCAAACTTGGGAAGCAATACTTCACGTGAAAGTTTGTACTGTTCGCAGCTGTCGGCGAGCACTCGTGTGTTGGTGATAGCTTCCGGTAAATCAGCAAACAGTGTCGCCATTTCCAGCGGCGATTTCAAATAGTATTGGTTGTTGGGAAGTCCCAAACGAAACTCACGGCCGCGTTTGCCAATGTATTTTTTCGGGCGAGAAACAAACTCGCCTTCGCGCACACACACCAGCGCATCTTGAGCCTCGCTGTCCTTTTGCTCGGTGTAATACGATGAGTTGGTAGCTATGTATTTTACGTTGTGCTTCTCGCAAAATCCCAGTATAATTCGGTTCACATGATCTTCTTCTTCCAATCCGTGACGCATGATTTCCGCATAGAAATTTTCACCGAAGTTTTCTTTCCACCAGATGAAAGCTTCTTCCGCTTTCTCTTCTCCTTCGTTTAGAATCTTGTAGGCAACTTCGCCATACATGCCTCCTGTGAGCGCAATGATGTCTTCTTTGAATTGGAGCAGCGCGTTGCGGTCGATGCGCGGAACGTAATAGGAACCTTGCGTATGCGCAAGCGACGACAAGTGCGCTAGGTTGTGATAGCCTTTCTTGTTCTTCGCAAGCAACACAACTTGAAATCCGTTGTCTTGATTTTTCTTGTCGTGCATGTCGCGACAGAGATTTACTTCGCAACCAACGATAGGTTTTACTTCCGATTTTAGAGCTGCACTCACAAATTGAAATGCGGCCATCATGTTGGCGTGGTCGGTGAGAGCAAGAGTCGGTGTAACACCTTCGGAAGACCAACTTTTGGCTTTCGATACGAGTCCTTTTATGTCGGACGTAGACTGCATGCCGGTAACGCTGTATTGGCTGTGCACATGCAGGTGTACAAATTGTGCTGCTAGTTGTTCGAGCTCAGCGGAATGCTGATTTTTTTCGGGAGTCGCTTGTTCTGTTGTTGTTGCAGTTGTTGTTGCCTTGAAGTTGGATGCAGCAAGTTGAGGAGCTTCGTATTGAATCGCTGCACCTGAGGATACTTCTTTCAATCGAATGACGCCCTCGGTAATCAACCCGAAGAAACACTTTGCTGTTGCATCTACATCGTATGCGGCATCGTGTGCTTCGGCAAATGGTGCGTTGAATAGTTTTTGATGGAGCTCCGTGAGCGTAGGCCATTTGAACTTTCCATTGCGGCCACCGGGCAGGGCGCAGAAGTCGGTCGAAAGGTCTTTGGTGTCTAATGATTTTTTCGCACTCAGCACATTCTCCTGTCCTTTGCGGAGCAACTCACACCCCATGATGTTGAGGTCAAACTCGATGTTGTGACCGGCGATGTAGCTGCATTTCGTTACGTCGCTGAGGAAGCGATTGATCACCTCGGTGAGCGGTAAACCCTCGCGCATGGCGCGATCGGTCGAGATACCGTGCACCTTTTCTGCGTTGAAAGGAATGGTAAATCCTTCGGGTTGTACTATAAGGCTTTCAGCTGAAATCAGCTTACCATCAGTAGCATGAAGCTGCCATGCAATTTGAACCACGCGGGGCCAGTTGGCGAAGTCGGTGAGTGGGGCATTCCAATTGCCGGGCAAGCCGGTGGTTTCGGTATCAAATATCAGGAACATGTTGAAGGCAAATTAGGGCTTCGAATAACCGAGTGACTCACGCGGTGTCGAAGCCTTCAAAAGTAGTATTGGTTGTTGACGACGATGGCCCTTGTTGACAAATTTTGATGAGATTATGACTTGTCGCCGCTGCGCGGTGCGTCCCACCAGTTCTTACTCTTTTTGCGATGTGTGAGGCGGATGTGTCCTTGCAAAAGCAGGCAGTTACGCACTTCCTCCGGCAAAGACGGCTCATTGTGTCCTAGCACAGCTGTTGCAAAGTCATCTAAGGCGAAGCGCGGAAACCATGTTACAGTCGACTCGAGGGTGAAGATGATTGATCCAATGGAAAAGGCATGAATGCCCGTGCCGGCTGAGGTGTTGAATTGCCCGCTCACGCTGAAGTAACGTTCATCGTTGGCTACCGCAACGCGTTCGCCATACTTGCGCGCGAAGGGAAGATTCCAGCCGTATCCGGCGCCGAGCTGGACATACCAGCGTGTGCCTAATGGACCTGTATTCTGAACATCCTGAATTACACATCTGGGATGGCTTCGTATCAAAACTTCCAGGCCTGCATGGTGAATGCCTGCCTTGAGTGGCACATTGTTGTTTTTCCACGAGGTTGTTTGATGGTTGTAATGCACTAATCCAATGGCGTGAAGGCTTCTCGGTGCGAACAGTCGTTGGTTCCAGCCTGCTGCCACTCCTAGGCCCAAGCCTAGGGGAGATACCTCTGCATTCGACCAGGGGTGAGCGAGTTGATACGTGCGGAAAATATCATCGATGATGGGAAAGTGCCAGTATCCCGCTTCAACCTGCGCAACGGGCTGCGCCATCGCTTGCGTAAGACACAGAGCGAGAACAACGATGATATGAAGACGCTTCATCATGCCGTTGTTCTAAGAATTTCAGTAACCGCGCGCAATGCACTTTCCATGGCGCCGTGCATCGTGCCGTGATGTCCGCCCGTGTGTGTGGCTTCTCCCGCGAAGTAAAGTTTACTGTTTATGGGCTGTGCCAACACGCTGCGTGCATTGCCTACTCCCGTCGGATCATACGAACGGTTGCCTGCCCATTGGTGAAGTTCTGCTTCTGTTATTTGATCGATAGCACCGGGGAAGAGTTGGTTAAACTGATTTTGAATGATGGTGAGCGGGTCGCCAAAAATGGAGGCTACTTGCGCGGCCTGCGCTCCCGACACTTCTGCATATACCCACCCTTCGTCGTTGACCTCAAACGATTGTACAATGTCGGAACCGATGATGCGGCGCGTGCCCGCAATCCACAAAGGGGTGGAGAGCTTGAACAGCGCGCAATAGCTCATGTCAATTCCAATGCGGTTAATGGAATCCAACTTAGTGATATTCAATGCCGGTGAAAAGGCGATACTTCCGTTTTGCAACGCATGAAGCGGAATCGTTAACAGTACACGGTCGCATTCGTGATTTGCGCCGAGCGTATCCGTCAAGATTATTCGGCTTCCGGAATACTCGATGGTTGCAACCGGTGTAGCGTATTGCACGCTGTTCAACGCGTTTGCGAACACCTGCTCGAATGCTTGTTCAAGGTTGGAATTGGATACCACATACTTGGCTATGCCTGCACTCCATTGTTCGTATTGTTTTGCAATGCCCAAGGCGCTTATCCGATCGTATGAAGTGCCTAGCGGCTGTGCAGTGAGCACGTTCGATACGGCTGCCAAATTGGTGCTGATGCCCAACGCGTCGAAATACTCTTGCACAGTGATATCGGCACCGTTGAACGTGTTCAAACTTTCAACGGCCTGCAACATTTCCTGAAAGAACGTATTCTGATTGGCTTCGGCCTCTGTGTTGAGTGCTCCGTTGAAGTAGTAGAGGTTGTTTTCGGTGTATGGAGTAAGCGGAGTTTGTGTTTGTTGCAATACGTCGTATAGCACGCTGAACTGCCCTTGAATCACTCTGTTTTGTGCCAAGCTAGCAGCTTCAGAGGTCAATGGAAGCGATCGCATGCGTCCGCCCCAGCGATCGGTTGCTTCTAATACTTTGACTGAAATGCCTTGCTTTATGAGCATTTCTGCAGCATACAATCCTGCCAATCCTGCGCCGATGATTATCACTTCTCCGCTAAAGTCATTGTCAGTATTCCAATCCGATTTTTTGCATGCCTGTAGCCAAGCAGGAAGTGCACATGTGCCTGCAGCCAGCCATCCTGATTGTCGTAAGAAATTTCTCCGATTCATGTGAGCTTCATCTTTTCGCTAAAGGTCCACGCAATCGTTTTAGCTCTTAAAATCGCCTGTTCTGTTTTTTCGCCTTCAAAAAGCGATTGGGCTGTTTTTTCAAAGAGTTCCACCCAGCGATTCATGGCCGCTGCGGTGAGAGGCATATGCATGTGCTTGTCGAAAATGTTGGTTGTATAACCGGGTTCATCAAGTAACACAAACGACCAGAAATGAACCATGCGCGGCTTGTGATGCTCGAAATCGATACCCGCAAAAAATGGAGCCAATACAGCATCTTTTTGAACTACTGCATAGAATCGATCTACGAGCAATTCGATGTCTTTCCGATGTCTAATGTCAGCAAGCATCAAAGTCCGGTTACGTTGATTTTTTTCGGATAGGATACGGTAAATCGCAATTGTTTCTTGATGGTTTCGCCGGGTTGCAGCACAACTTTCCAAGTGAGTTTGCCACTCGCAGCGTCGAGTAAAGCGCCGCTCAACTCTTCTTGCTCAACCGTTATCTCACCGTTTTGAGAAACAGGAAGTTGGTCTTCAATCATCAATTCAATGCTTTGTTTCTTGTTGTTTTGCACGGTTATTTCGTAAGCTTTGCTGGTGGTCTTTTTGTTGCCCAGCAAGTTGTTTTTACAGAAATCTCGGAGCATGTCGCGCTTCACACTGATGCCACGGTCTCGGCCAAGTGACAGGTCGAGTGTATCGTTGGCTTGCGCGGGGTCGATATATCCCTTGCCTACAAAGGTGCCTTTGAAATAGATGTTGCTTTCACCGGGCAGCAGTGAATACTGCGCCCAATCGCTGATGCGCGCTTTCAGAAACGCATCGTTGTCGAGTTTTGGAATCGTGATGTAGACGTAATTTGCTTTCAGCGTTTCGGTCTTCATGGTCACATCGTACTGCACATTGTCGCTGGGAATGCTATACGGAATGGCAATTTTGAATTCGGTGTTGACTGTGTTTTGCTGCACGGTCACATAGTCTGCGCTCGACTTGGATTGGATTTGCTTCATGTCGTCGTATGCAGCAACAGAAGGTGTTTCGTTGGCCATCACAGGGCGACGCGCGCTACCGGCAATTGCTACCTCTTGATAGACTTGTGCTTGGTATAGAAACCAAGGGTACAAGGTTGGAATTTGACCACCTACTGTTGGGTTTCCGGTGGAAATAGTCAGGTTGACGTTCTTCCAATCGGTGCCTGTGCTTTGATACACTTTCGCACGGTACGAAAATGCAATGGGCGAATTCACATCCTCTGCGCGGAGGTCGTACACAGGCACCCAGCCGGCGTTGCTCACGAAATAGGATAGTCGAATCGATGTGTTCGCGGATTTCGCTGCATTAAGAGCGATGATGACTTCGCTTGGATTGGTATTGGCCTTTGCATTCATGCTGTTCAGGGCATTTTGCAGTCTACCTATTTCGATGTTGTTCAGTCGCTCCTTTTCAGCGATCTCGAGGTATTTGTATGAAATTTCAGTGAGGCGGCTTCTGAAAAAATCGGCCATCTCCTTCAAATCGTCGGCTATGAGTGTCGTGTTTTCTCCTTTGATTGTTCGGTTGTATTCGAGCATTTGCTTTTCACCAACCAATACGTCCTTGATGGCGGCCATCTCTTTTTGCTTGAACAACGCTTCATCCAGACTGTCCTGCAATACACGCTGTCGTGGCGATTGCTGAACGCCGGTGAGGTAGTTTATTTGATGTCGAACACCTAAAATCGTGTACGATTCATTGCCTTCAATGCGAATGGAGTTCGCATCGAGTTGTGCTGGGAGTCCGGCAACGCGCAGCTGATTTTCACCTTCACGCAGCGAAACAGAGCCCGTTTCGCTCACTTGAGCTCCCGACATGAAGACGGTTACGTCGGTAATCTTCGTGTCAATAGTTTTGATTTCTTGCTGTGCAAAGCTTGCAAGCGGTAGAAGGCTAAATAGAATAATGGCTAGCTTGTTCAACATGTCGATTGTTTTGCCGTAAAAATAGCTAGTTCAAGCAAAGGAAGGCGGTCAACTTTCAATAGGTTATTGGCATGGATGGTCTGAAAAATGGGGAAAGTGCTCTGCTGATTTATCTCATAGCGTAACATGACCGAGTCCATAGTTCTAGCCTTTGCAATGGGCAAACATTTGCCAACAAACAAATCAAACCAACAAACAAAATACTATGTCACTAATCAAATCAAAACCGGCATTTACTGCCCCAAGTTCGTTCACCGACCTCTTTAGCGATGGTTTCTTCGATAATGAATTAATGAATCTACCGCTCACGCGCTGGGTTCCTAACGCTAACGTCAGCGAGACAACTGATGAATATATTATTGAATTGGCCGCTCCCGGTATGGAAAAGGATGAGTTCAAGGTTGAAGTTCAGGAAGATGTAATCACTATCGAGGGGTTGCACGAGGAGGAGCGGGAAGAGCGTTCTGAAGAGTATCACAGAAAAGAATTTAAAACGACTTCATTTAAAAGAGCATTCCGCTTACCACAGTCTGTTATTTCGGACAAGGTGGACGCGAAGTATGCACAAGGTATTTTAAAGCTTACGCTCCCCAAACGTGAGGAGGCTAAGTCGATCGGCAAGAAGCTGATCAAGATTTCATAGATCGTGGTGATTAGGATTAGGCCGTCTTTCAATGCAGGCGGCCTTTTCTTTTAAGCTATGAAAATCCTGAGGTTTGTAACCTTTGTTACGTGTTTCGCGGCGCTATTTGGACTATTTTCGACCAAGTTATGGAACAATTTAACGACGCAAACATCAGTTTTGAAACCATTTTTAATCACGTGAACGAAGGCGTTTTAATTGTCAATAGTTCCGGAA
Source organism: Flavobacteriales bacterium (assembly GCA_044348775.1). Classification (GTDB taxonomy): domain Bacteria; phylum Bacteroidota; class Bacteroidia; order Flavobacteriales_D; family Sanyastnellaceae; genus JAIBBG01. The sequence continues at coordinate 10,345 of JBIKSC010000015.1, forward strand.
GTATTCTTCTTGCGAATCCGAAATTGGCTGAAATGTTCGGATACCAGGAGAATGAATTAGATGGAATGGTAGTAGAGAAATTAATTCCCTCTGTTCTTGCACACCGACATGTGCAATATAGAAGTGAGTATATGAAGAACCCAGTTCGCAGACCCATGGGTAAGAACATGAGTCTGCACGGAAAACATAAAACAGGTAAGGAATTTCCAATTGAAATAAGTTTAAGTTATTATAATTCAAATAGCTCACTTTTTGTTATCGCTTTTATTATAGATATATCGGACCGTTTTGATCAACAGGCGAAAATTCAGCGAATGAACAATGAATTGAAATCACTGAATGAGTCGTTGGAGAAAAAGGTGGCTGAAAGAACGCTGGTTCTTAAGGAGGCGTTGCATGAATTGGAAGTTTCTCGTGATGAACTTTCGCAGGCCTTGGAGAATGAAAAGGGTTTGAATGAATTGAAATCGCGTTTTGTTTCAACCGCCTCACATGAATTCAGAACTCCCTTGAGTACTATATTGAGCAGTGTGTCGCTTATTCAGAAATACACGGCAGCAGAGGATCAGGAGAAAAGGGAAAAGCATATTCTCAAAGTGAAGAATGCCGTTAGTGGTTTAACCGAAATTTTAAATGATTTTCTTTCTCTTGGAAAGCTCGAAGAAGGGAAGATGGCGGCAAGGCCGGCGTTGTACGATGTTTTTGTGCTTGTTAAGGAGGTGGTTTCAGATATCAACTCCATTGTACGCAGTGGACAGACCATTACCTTTAATTCCGGTACTTTCCCTATGATGATTGATCGGCAGTTGTTGCGTAATGTTATGTTCAATTTGTTGAGCAACGCTATTAAATTCTCTCCTGAAGGAGCAGTGATTGATGTGCAGGTGAGCGTGAATGAGGAGGAGGTTGTAATTGCTGTAAAAGATCAGGGTATTGGGATTTCCGACGTAGATATGAAGAACCTCTTCGGTCGTTTCTTTCGAGGTGCCAATGCGGTCGCCATACCGGGAACAGGATTAGGCCTCAACATCGTTACCAAATACCTTGAGCTAATGCAAGGTACTATTACATGCACAAGTGAGCTCAATGAAGGCTCTACTTTCTATATTTATTTACCCAAATCCAACTAAATCGTATGAAGAAAATCTTATTAATTGAAGACAATACTGAGGTGCGTGAAAACACCTCAGAGATTCTCGAGCTGGCAGGCTATCAAGTGCTGAGTGCTGAAAACGGCAAGTTGGGTGTGGAGTTGGCTGTAAACAAGAAGCCTGATTTGGTGATATGCGATATAATGATGCCTGTTCTGGACGGCTATGGCACATTGCACATGTTGAATAAAAATCCGGAGACTGCAGCGTTGCCATTCATCTTCCTAACCGCTAAGGCGGAACGCACCGATGTGCGCAAGGGAATGGAAATGGGTGCCGATGATTATATTACAAAGCCTTTCGATGATATTGAATTGCTCAATGCCGTTGAAAGTCGTTTGCGCAAAGTGGAAGCTATTCGCAAGGATATTCAACCCACGCGCGATGGTGTTACTCAGTTGATTGGAAACATTCAGGGTATCGAGGATATCGCAAAAATTTCCAGCCGTCAGCAAATCAAGCACCTTAAAAAGCGTGATGTTATTTTCACCGAGGGTGATACTCCGCAAGGACTGTATTTGCTGAATTCAGGCAAGGTGAAGTTGTATAAGAGTCATGAACTCGGCAAAGACTTCATTATTAAAATGCTGCAGCCGGGTGAGTTTTTCGGCTACATGGCTTTGCTGGAGGATGAGTTTCACGCTTTGAGTGCGGAGGCAATCGAAGAGTCCGAAATAACAATTTTCCCGATTGAAGACTTCTACAAACTGCTGACACATCCAATGGTTACTCAGCAATTCGTTAGGATGCTTACAGGCAACTTGCAAAGTGAACACGATAAGTTGATTGCCCTGGCATACAGCAGTGTTCGCAAGCGCACTGCGGAGGCGCTGCTTGAGCTTCGCGCTCGCTATCATAATCTGAAAAGCGACAAGCCTTTTACTATGGCCATTGCACGCGAAGATTTAGCGAATATGGTGGGAACGGCCACAGAATCACTCATTCGAACGCTCAGCGATTTCAGAGCGGAAGGGCATATTGAAATTTCAGGCTCAAGTATTACCGTAGTCAATACGGCCGCACTCGAGAAAATGAGAAATTGATAGGGCGTTATGCCCTGACAAGTATCAAGTGTAGAATTGAGCGTGGTCAAAATGACCACGCTTTTTCATTTGCAACTTGCGGCATTATACCATCTATCATGAAAACGATCATTGCCGCTACCGATTTTACAAAGGCCTCTTGGAATGCCTTGCGCTTTGCCGCAGAAATGGCCATTGACTTTGAAACGGATTTACTCATCGTTCATGCAACTCATATCCCTGTTGTTAGTGACGTTTACTTTGATTTGCGCAAGAGTATGGAAGACTGGAAGGCGGAGGATCAGAAGGAAATGGACAAACTTCTGGAACAGATGCGCAAGAAATATGGTCATGAATTACGCATTCAATCGAAATTGAAAATTGGCTTTGGCCCCGATGTGATTCGCGATACAGTTGCCGGAGGCAAAATTGGTGCTGTGGTTATGGGTATAGCTCATACGGAAAAATTTAATCAGTTGGTTTTCGGTTCTACCGGAACCGACTTGGCTGGCACTGTAAATTGTCCTGTAATTATTGTTCCGGAGAAAGCTCGTTACAAGCAATGGAAATCAATCGCATTTGCATTTGACCAGCAACATGTACCGGTAGGTAGGTCCTTGAAAACAGTCAAGGAAGTTGTTGACTTGCACGAGTCCAAGCTTCATTTTGTGAATGTTATGGACACACCCTTTATTGAAGGGGATGACACTTCTTTGAAGCCGCTTTATAAGCAGTTTTCGGGTGTTGAAATGAAGACCCATTTTTTGCCTTATAGACCGAATATGGTGGAAGAGGCGATTTTGGAATGGGTGCGCCGACACAAGGCTTCAATCCTCGTCATGGTCGCAAGGCAGCACAATATCCTGTGGCGTATGTTCAATGAACGTATGACCAAGAAATTAGCTTTTGCCTCTAAAGTCCCTCTCATTATTCTTTCCGATAAACACTAACTTTAAATCCAACGTGAAATGAAAATGCATATTCATTCTAATGATACACTCGAGCAGGTCCAACGCTGGTTTAGCAGTGAATTCCCCTATCTCAAACTGGAGTTCTTTACTCGTCCTCACGGAAGAGGCAAGCCCACTGAGAAGCAGTTTTTAGTGAATGTCAAAAGAACGGTTGATTCTTGTAATCCCGAATTGAGGGAAGCAACGGTTTCAATACCCACTGCCATGACTGTCCAAGAGTTGGAAAGTGTTTTTCAAGATGAGCTTGGACTCTATATCCAGGTTTTTCGAAAATCGGGAAAGGTTTGGTTGGAAACAACTGCTACGGATGACTGGTCTTTATTTAAACAAAATGAAGAGGGGCAGGAGCTCAGTTCTAGAGATATTCCAAAGGATGACTTGCCCGACTATCAAGAGCAACCTTAGTACGATGCAGCAGCTATTCCATACATTTGCTACGCTGTAGTATTTTCTCAGCGAAACTCGATGTATTGGATAAGACCGTTTCTTTTTGTAGCTCTTCTTGTAGTGGGCGTGTTAAGTTCTATGGCTCAGCCGGTGAATGATCTTTGCTCATCAGCAGCCGATATTCAATCACTCATATCCCAGACGATTCAGATTGCAGGGCCATTCTCGAATGAGGGTGCCACCGGAAATGACTTGGATATTGCCGGGGTCACGGGTTGTTGGCTTGATGATCTTGCCGGTAATGCCGATGGTAGTTCGCCGCAAATTGATGCTACGGTATGGTTTCGATTCGAGGGTTTCGATGGCACTTTGATGCTCTATGTCCAACAATGCGATAGCAATTTGACATTTCTATCTCAGGATACGCAAATGGTCCTTTATACAGGTGAGTGTGATACGCTCGAGTTGGTGGCCTGTAACGAAGATCTAAACGCTCCTTCGAATTATTACTGGTCGGGTTTGACGACCGGAATTCAATCAGGTAACACATATTATCTTGCCGTAGATGGCTTTAATTACAGCGGATTTGGAAGTCCCGAAATTCCACTCACGACAGGTCAATTTTGTCTGAGTACCCAAGAGCCGGAGGTTTCTGTTGCTGAGATTATTGGTCAAGGCGTAGACATTTATCCGAATCCGTCAGAGGGTTTTATTACAATCGATGCTGATTCGCATATCCATGAGGTAACTGTTTTTGACGTCGCTGGTGCTTGTTATGGGAAGTATTCAAACAGTGGTTCGCATAAATTACAGTCGTTTCAGTTGCCTGAGGTATCCGGATTTTACCTGATTCATGTAAGAACAGATCATGGCGTCGTCACGCGCCGTGTCATTCGAAATTGATTGCTCTTATCGCCGAAGGCGTGTTGAAAGCAGATAGAAGTAATAGAGAAGCAGAACGCCCATTCCGGCGCTGAAAAGCCATATAGCATAAGGCTTGGTGCAGTCGCTGCAAAACATCTCTCCCAGCATCCAGAGCGAGTTGGCAGAAATCCAAAACAATACGGCTAGGTTGTGAACAAATGAAGTCATGTGTTCACGTGAACGCACGAGAATTACAAGGGCTATCGCTATGGTTGGCGCTATCATGAGTGTGCCGATGGTTTTCGACATCAAGCACCAGCTCATATCCTTTATCAACCAGAAAAGGATGTGCATGTTGTCGAATCTGCTCAGGCGTTCAGTACTCATACTTCAATATTACTCAATCGAGCGAAAGCGCGCAATGTTCTGGTCAAATTCCATGGCTACCAATTCCCATCGCATGAAGCGAGCCAGCAAGGTGGTTACGATAGGGCGCGGTATTCGGCTCATCTTCGAAAGCTGGCTTACCGTGAAGCCTTCTTTTTGGGATAGTGCTTCGAATAGTCGTTTTTCCTTTTCGGTGTGAAAGTACTTTTCCGTGATAGGAGTGTGGTCGCTTTTCCAATACTGCATCAACACACCGGGAGCTGGAAAGTTTTGATCGTGTCGGCGCACGTAGGCGCGCCATTCGTCCAATTCATTCACCGCATGGTGCGGTCGATGGCGTGACGCCGGTATAATTACTTCCAGCACGTAACGGTCGCCTGCTCTCCATCCTTGTGTTGAGTATTCAATAGATGGTTTGGAATACATGGTGGCAGCGGCTTGAATCATGTGTTCCTCTTCCTGCAATTTCGCACCGGCAATAGAGCCGTTGTCTTTCACGCCAATGAGCAACGTGCCTCCGTCTGTATTGGCGAATGCGCAGAGCGTAATGGCAATTTTACGCGCATCATTCACGGCGTATTTGAAGTCGAGCATTTGGTGCTCGCCTTCAGCAATACGCTGTGCCAGGTATTTCGGAACGACAATGCTTTCTTTCGCCATGAATGTAAAACAAAAAAGCCGCCCGTAAAGTTGGGGCGGCTTTTGAATATTTGAAAACTAACTTACTGATTTATCTGTATTCGCTGATAATAAGCGGTCGTGTTGCTATGCCGTTTGTTGTGTGCAGTCGCACGTAGTAACAGCCCGAACTCCATGCAGGTATGGCAAGCACGTACGATGATTGTTGCAGGTTATCGGATACATAAATGACTTTGCCAAGAACATCCATAATCTCTAGTTTTTCGATAAGACTCGATGCTGCGCTAATCGTTACCAAAGAACCTGCTTGTGTAGGGTTAGGGTACATCGTCCATGAATAGGTGTCGTTTTCATCAATACCAACCAGTTGTATGTCCAATTCGTCAACGAGAGTTGAATCGTTTGACAGGTTGCCTGCAACGTCTGTTGCATTGTCTTCAACCTGGATATCAATCCCGAATAGATTGAAATTATCGGTGTTCAGAGCGAAAGATTGAACGAAAGTGAATCCATCCGTCCAGTTTGCAGTTGAAGGTGTTAACTCATTCGCTTCGGGCATTGTTATAACCGGTGAGATTGCAGCGTTCATCTCTTCATCATAGCTAACTGTTACACTCATACTACTTGGCGATGCAGTAATTAGATCGGTTGAGGCAGTGAAGGATGAGATCATCGGATTACGTGTATCTACCGCAAATGGCTCATTGAACACAGAGGGGGCATTCATCGGATTACCATTACTGTCGGTCACGCCGCTGATTTGCATGACGATGTTGTCCAATTCTATGTTACTGTCTACTACACTGAAGTAAACAATGCAGTTATAATTGTCGATCCAAACGATACTGTCAAGTGTTAATGTGCTGATAGTTGGGTCGTCATTCAAAAAGCTTATAACGGGCAATTGAGTTGTGTCCATGCTATCGTTGAAGTATACCGGGATACTAAATGATCCATTCACGGCCTCGCTGTCTGATACTACAAAGTCGGGCGCAGGTGAACCTACTTCGGCAATCGGATTGTCGGTGTCGATAGTGAGCGAGGCATTGAGTTCGCAGCCTTCAACACCATTGCCTGCTAAATCGGCGCCATCGAAAAATGCGCTTACCGGCAGAAGCAATTCGTTGTTATTGTCGAGCATTTCGTAATTCACGATGGCATGTTGTGCATCCACCCAACTTGCGTTCATGTAGTTGAAATTCGCTGTGAAATCTGAAGTGGTTATTACTCCCGGAAAACTGAAGCTTGACGTGTCTACCGGTTCGTCGAACGTTAGCTCCACCATCCAGGTATTGCCTATGTTGGCATCCGTAATGAATGGCTCCGATGCTGTGGCTATGCAGATCGGCGCTTTCAGGTCAACGTCGAACGGTTGTGGTAGATAGTTCAAAGCGAAGTTCAACGTGTCCAAACTGCATGTTCCTGCTACAATCCAATTTGATGCTTCGAAGCCTTCAACGCTAAAGGAAATCCCTACTAAAGAGCCGGTTCCTTCATCGGTGGAGTATTCTGTGATGAATAAGCTGTCGTTGGCCCAGTAACTATTAACTTGTGTAAGCAAAGCCTCAACAGCGGGGTTCGTGGCAGCAATGACCGGGTTGGTGGCAGTATGCATGCTTTGATCAAATTGCACGGCCAACGAAAAGTCGAATGCATCACTATCCGGATTGATTTCATCAACACCAACCGATACCACGTAGGGTGGGTTGGCGAACATGAAGCGCTCTGCATAGTCAACTACTTGATTACCTATGATCAGTCCCACTTGACGTCCGGGAATGTCGTCTTGCGGTGGGTGCAGGCCGCCGAATATGCGGGATATACTGCATTGATCTGCCGCGTCGCGGTAGGTAGCCCATTGCAGGTGCACAGGAGCCGTTGGGTAATGCAGAGTATCGGCAAATAATGTGTCGACTACGTACTCAAACATACCTCCGGGGAAAAACGGATCACCCGTAATCTGAGTTAAGATTTCTGCAGCTGTCCGTGAATAGGTAGAGTGGCCGGAGTAGTAGCCTGCAAAGGGAGGCGTAACGAATGATGCAACTTGATAAGTCCACCAATCCAGAGCCAATTTCCAGCCATTTCCATCTTCAAGAGTTCCTTGCCAAGTGGTATCTGTTGGTGCAAAACCGTAAGGGCCGAGCCAGGTTTTTATTTTTACTTCATCCAGATCTTGCGTGTCAAAATTGAGGTTGGGATTGTCGATGTCTTCTTGTGTCACCAATTCGATATAGCCATCAATTAAGGGAAGTCCATTTACATGATAATTAACAGAGTCCGGATAGGTGCATTGACCAAATTCGGCCATGGTTCGTATAGCATAAATGGGACGTGTATAATCGTATGCTCCCTTTGCGCTCCAGCATGCAACCGCTGCGTCGTGAACTCCTCCACCAAGTGTAAAGTAGGATTTAACATCCCATTCAAGGTCTGGTATGATAGGATTATTTCCTCCGCGCCAACGTCTCTCTGGCAACGCATCTGCAACTTCATTCAGAATCACAAACCAATGCCCGGGTGGTGTCTCGGATTTGGGTCCATCGGCCCAGTATTGCGCTATTGCGCGCGAATAGTCGCCCATGGGCACTAATTGTTCTGCGTAGGCAGAATCTGTGATTGGGTTTTCGTCGTAACCGGGATCAGGAACCTGACCGGTGAACAAATTATAAAAATCAACATATTCATTCATTGAGGCAGGAAGGTCTTCGGGACCTTGTTCACCTGGCAAAGTGGGATTGAGAACATAATTCAAATTGCCAATGTTGTTGGGTGACGTGTCAATCATACCCGCATCAGGATTGTTGTGAAACCAATGCCACATCAGTGTGGTCAAAAATCCATATTTGAACATGTTGACATTAGGTCCCAACATTTCGCTGGGCAGGTATTCAGTGCTCTCAAGATAGGGTGGTTCGCCGGGATCCAAATAAATGGGCCAGTCAATGCCACCGCGCTCATGATACGAGAGTTGGCATGAATCTAAACTGAAAGGGTGAACCCAGCCCCAATCGTGAGAGATTGCCTGTATTGTTTCGTTGCCGTTGCATGGAATGTTATTGCCCGCCTGATCGGTGCACACTGCTAAATCAATTGATTGCCATTGATTGGGATAGATTGCCCCCGGATTACCCGAAAAATTGGGATTCATCTCCATGTTTTCCGTATCGTAAATCTGGTTCTCATAGTCGTCCTGCTCGTTGGAGCCATCCACGAAACCCCACTCGTCGAGTTGATGTGCGATGTAAACTCCCAATGCAGCCGGATTTCCGGAACTATAATCAATCGACCAGAAATCAATGTCATAACCGAGTTCAATCATGGTTGCATCCAATAGTGAGTTAATCGCGGTCAATGAAGCAGGCGAGCCGGCTTGCGGCGGGTAATGATCCTTCAAGTATGTATAGGCGGCATAACTAATTGCTTGGTGGCGATATGCCTCAATCTCCTCGGGCGACACCGCAGGAACACCTTGAAATGGACATGTGAAATTTCCATGCGTTTGTCCAAGCATGTAAGGCCGAGCAATTTCATCGTACGCCGCCCAGGCATCGTACATGGCTATTCCCATGCGTTTCAGGTGCAGGGCATGAATAGTGGGCCTTGCGCGCGAAAGTCGGATGCATGCTAGTTGCGTTTCATTCCACTTTCTGGCAACGGACATTGTCTGAGCAGCAGTCGTGTGATGTATGGACACAATGATTGCTGCGCATATTGCCAAGCGTCTCAAAAAACTCATTGTCATTTTGAAGGTTTTAGTCTCTAGTTTGTTACGTTGAATGGAATTGACAATTCAGCTTGTGATGAACGCAGACGCAGGTAGTAGGTTCCATTAGCATAGTCATTAACTTTTATCAACGGACGACTTTGCTCTCCATTCAAGCGAATTACATCTATGCACTGGCCGACAGAATTATAAATGAAGGCCTCAATATTTACATCTTCCAGCGGCCATTCAATTCGAATGAAGTCAGACCCATCCGTTGGATTAGGATAGACTAACAAATTGGAATAAGATTCAGTTTCAGAGATGGAATTCACGACGTCAATGCTAAATGCATTCGAAACAGTGAAAACTTGCGCAGCATTGCCGGCAAGGTCTAACGCGCCAAACGCAAGTGATATATCAACAGCATCTATTTGAAGTGTTGCATTTGGAATGTCATATACGGCTGTATAGTTTGTCGAAGAGTTCCACTGTGACGCATTATTGGCTATGAAATTAATAGCTGGGGTCGATGAAAATGCTATCGCAGGTTCAGCGCTTTCATCCATGTTTTCATCAAACTCCATATCGATATTGAATGTGCCTGTTCCAACATCTGAGGTTGAAATAGTGCTAGTGCTTGGTGTCATGCTAAGCACGAGTGGGTTACGTGTATCGATGCTGAAGATATTCGTTGATGTTAGATCATTGGTTTGAATATTCCCATTTGCATCCGACACTCCGATTATCGAAATGTCTATGGCTTCCAGTTCTTCTCCTGCATCTGTTGCAGAGTAGGAAAGTCTATAGGTTGTTGCATCCAGCCATCCGCTTTGTCCTGTATTTTCGTTCAGCGTCAAAGCAAGTGGATTATCGGCTGTGAAGATTACTTGAGGTGTCGTCATTGTATTCATTTCCTCGCTGAAAACAAGATCAAGCGTAAGTCCTCCGGCAACGTCATTGTCTGAAAGGATTGACACAGAAGGCACAACGGAAGTCAAGTTTGGATTCTCGGTGTCGATGATCAGAATGTCGTTATTGTCGGTAGTATTAAGTAAGTTGCCGTTTTCATCGGTTGAACCGGCAATGACTACCTGAGCATTTGCTTGGGTATTGCCATCGAGAATTGTGTAGCTGAATTCATACGTGCTCGCGTCAACCCATTGCCCGCCGATGAGTTCGAAGTTTTCCGGCTGATTAATTCCATTAAATACCAGCACAGGTTCCGCGGATGTATTCATGGGTGAATCGCAGGTCACCGTTATAGTTAGAGTCAAACCGACTTCAGCATCCGTCACCGTGCTCATGCTCGTTGTCACTTCTCCCTGAGGTGCACGAGTGTCAATAGAAATAACATCGTTCAGCATGGTAATCAACTGCTCATTGCCGGCGGCATCTTCAGCGCCCGAAACTTCAATGTCTCCGGCCATTATTTCTGCATCTGTATCAGCAAGGGTGAATAGGGCACGATACGTTGTTGGGCTTGTCCAGTTGCTCAGTGCGCTTAGCGTCAAGCCGGCATTTGCGTCG
>JBIKSC010000151.1:0-6274 GCA_044348775.1 Flavobacteriales bacterium
ATGTCTTCACGAATACCTTGGGTGTTCATGGAAACTTCATCGACTACTTTAAACATGTCAGAAAATAGATTTTCTGCTGTGTTGTTATCTGTGGAAATGGATGAACCTAAAGTATCTCTCTTATCTTTTCTGCAGGAGGTTGCTAAAACAGACAGAGCAAGGATTAAAATGAGGAACTTGATTTTCATATTGTGAATTTAGTTCTTGGACTGAGTAACACGTGTTAAGGTTTAAATAGGCCTTCTTTTTTTCGGTAATGAAAAAAGTTACCTGCGTACTCATTGTTTTCGTCTGCGTCAAAGCGGCCAAGATCCTGAAGCTCCCATTTCGTCTTGTCTATTGCGGGAAAGGAAACATCCGCATCAGCGAATGCACCGTCCACATGGGTGATAAACATTTCATCAATCAGGTCTTCCTCGATGGACTGAGTATAAATCTGTGCACCACCGATGATAAATGCTTTTTCCGCATTCGATTGTCTAGCTGTTTCAACAGCCGATTGCAGGTTGGAGAATACCTGCGCACCCTCTGCTTGAAAATCAGCGTTGCGACTCACCACACAATTCACCCTATTGGGCAAAGGACGAAATCGCTGCGGCAAACTTTCCCAACTTTTTCTACCCATAATGACCCAATGGCCGGATGTAGTCGATTTGAAAAAATTCATATCGCTCTTCAGTCTCCACAATAAGTCATTGTTTCTGCCGAGCTCATTGTTTTTTCCGATAGCCGCAATGAGTATGATGGGAGTAGTGTGTTGCACTTTTTGTTCTGCTTGGATTAGACAGCCACAGCTGCTTTGATGTGCGGATGCGGGTCATAATTCTCGAGTGTGAAGTCCTCATACACAAATGCAAAGAGATCTTTCACATCCGGATTTATTTTCATTGTTGGCAGCGCTCTGAATTCACGCGTCAGTTGCAACTGTGCTTGCTCAACGTGATTGGAATACAAATGCACATCGCCTCCGGTCCATACAAACTCTCCGGGTTGAAGGTCACACACTTGAGCTACCATGAGCGTAAGCAACGCATAGCTTGCAATGTTGAATGGAACCCCCAGAAAGGTGTCGCAGCTGCGCTGGTATAGTTGGCACGACAGTTTTCCATCTGCCACGTAAAACTGAAACAAACAGTGGCACGGAGGCAACGCCATTTGATCAATGAACGAAGGATTCCATGCACTCACAATATGTCTGCGGCCATCCGGGTTTTTTTTCAGCCCTTCAATCAATTTACTGATTTGATCGGTGTGTGTGCCATCAGGGTTAGGCCAGGAACGCCATTGATAGCCGTAAACAGGACCAAGGTTACCATTCTCATCTGCCCACTCGTCCCAAATGGAAACACCGTTTTCTTTCAAATACGCAGTGTTGGTGTCGCCTTTCAGAAACCACAACAACTCGTGGATAATCGATTTCGTGTGCAGCTTTTTGGTAGTGAGCAGGGGAAAACCATCTTGTAAGTTGAAACGCATCTGATGTCCGAAAACACTGAGTGTTCCGGTACCGGTGCGGTCACTTTTTTTGACTCCGTTGTCGAGCAAATGACGGAGTAGATCATGATACTGCTTCATGCTACGAAATTACAAGCAGGCGTGATCAGCTGATGGCGTAGATTGCTTCGTTTTGTTCACGAATGTTCAACAGCTTTCAACCGAAATGAGTTCAAGCACACGTCTAGCGCGCTCCTGAGCAACGGTTAAATCAGGGTCTGTTACCGTTACGTGGCCCATCTTCCTGAAAGGTTTGGTGCGGGGTTTTCCGTAGATGTGCACGTGCACTCCCGGAATTTGAAGTGCCTCGGTTAATCCACGGTAAAAGACTGGTCCGTCATGTCCCGATGCGCCCAATAGGTTAACCATTACCGCCGGCTGCACTAATGCAGATTTTCCCAAAGGAAGCGATAGAATTGCCCGTAAATGCTGCTCGTACTGCGAAGTGGTGCAGGCTTCGATAGTGTGGTGCCCACTATTGTGAGGACGCGGAGCCATTTCATTCACCAACAGTTGACCATCTTTTGTGAGGAATAATTCTACTGCCAGCAAACCAACGAAATTGGAGGATTCCACAATGGTTTTTGCAATGGTTTGCGCTAGTTCTTCCACTGAGGGGGATACATGAGCAGGACTAAAAAGAAACTCCACAAGGTTTGCCTCCGGATTGAACTCCATTTCAACCAGCGGAAAAATGCTGATCTCGCCGTGCTTGTTGCGTGCAATAATGACTGCAAGTTCTTTTTCGAAATCGATTACTTCTTCTAAAACACAGGGCCCATCAAAGGTCTGAGTGAGATCGGCAGCCGAGCGTACCACTTGCACGCCTTTGCCGTCATATCCACCTGTGCGCGATTTCAGAACAAACGGGAAGCTAAGTTCTTCGGCGTTGAGTAAAGATGTGTTTTCAATCAATCGGAATGGGGCAGTGGGAATAGCATTCGCTGCATAGAATTGCTTTTGCAATCCCTTGTCTTGAACCATTCGCAAAAAGGATGGCTTCGGATATACTTCGACACCGCTTTTTTCAAGGGCTTCGAGGGCATCGGTATTTACGTGCTCTATTTCGACGCTCATCACGTCTTTGCCTTTCCCGAAAGCTATGACCGTATCGTAATCTTGAAACGATCCGCAAACGAATTCATGGCTCATCGAGGCGCAGGGCGCATCGGGTGATGGATCCAGAATGGCAACGCGAACGTCATAATTGGCGGCCTCTTGCAAGAGCATGCGGCCTAACTGGCCTCCTCCAAGTATGCCCAGTCGAAATGTATCGGAGTAAAAAGACTTCACGCCGCGAAGATACTCGCAAGGCGAAAGGGTACAAATCCTAAATTAACGCAGCAATTCCTCAATTAGGCTGCGCATGGCTGCCTCATCCTGAAAACCGTTCACACGCTTCATTTCCAGGCTGTTTTTGAAGGTGGAAATGACCGGTATATTGTCAATTTTCTGCGACTTCACGAGGTTGGCTGCCTCATCTACGTTAATGCGCACAATTTCAACTTTGCCGGCAAATTCGCTTGATAGTTTGTTGAGGATTGGCTCCATCTTTTTACATGGACCGCACCAGGGGGCGTAATAGTCGATGAGCACAGGAGTGCCGCTCGCAATAAGCTTTTCAAAGTCAGCTAGGGTGAATTTTTCTTCCTGAATGCGCTCTGCTTTTGTGCTTTCCATGCCGGCTGCACTCCACGCCATATAACCGCCTTGCATGTCGTAAATGATGTCGAAGCCCATGTCTTTCATAATGGACGCTGCATCGGCGCTGCGACCGCCTGCTTTGCAGTAAACAAATACCGTATGGTCTCTGTCGAGTTGGCTCACCTGATTTGCGAATTCAGGAGCAAGCACATTGAAGTTTACAGCGTCTTTTAAATGTCCGCCCTGAAACTCTTCCGGTGTGCGAACATCAATAATAGTAGCGCTGGAGGACCTTTTCAAAGCCTCAGCAAAAGCTTGCACATTCACCAATTGAACACCGTGCTGCTGTTGGGAGTGATTCGTGCACGAAAAGAAGAATATCATCAACGTGCTTAGGAGAATGCCTTTCATGGGAAATGGAATTAAGGCCACGAAGGTAGTGCTGTGGCTTGAATGCGCATTGTGACAAAAGTTACACGATTATTATGCAGCTTTTGCTGTGGTCTTTTTACCCAGTCGGATAAAGAATTTTTCAAAAGTGTGATACACGAAATAGCTCACGATTAGTGTCAGCACAATTGCAAGTAAAAAGCGCACCGACTCCGGAATAGCGAAAAAGTGATTGCGGATATAATCAATGGGGAAAAGAATCAGGCGGTGAATAATGGGGTGCAGCATGTAAACAGAATAGCTTATTTCTCCCAAGGTGCGCAGTGGCCAGCTCACAATCGATGGTAATGCAATTCCGAATTTGTAAAACCCTACACAGATCATGAAGCAACTAGCGGTGAGCACCATTCGCGTATTGCCTGCAATGAGTCGCACTCGATCGCCTGTTTCGGGCCAGGCAATGAAAAGCGCTGCGCCGAGAATGATAAGCGCGATGGACAGTCGCGAAGAAAAAGAAACGTGCTCCAGGTAAACACCAATCAGATAGCCGCCCAAAAACAAGAAGAGCTGGTTAAGCGGATTGCAGTAATACGATCGTTGCATCCCTTCGGAAAGCGATGAATTCGCATCCATCAAGAAGTAGGCGAAGTAGATGAAGGTAGCGAATGTTGCAAGGCTAAACAGGTTAAAGCCCAATTTGCTCTTGTGGTATAGGTATACGAATGCCGGGAATAAAACATAGAAGACCAGTTCATTTCCGATTGACCATGAACCAATAGCAATCCCGTTGGGCCAGTCAATGAAGCCAAAGAGTCCTGTAAGATTTAAAAATACCTCTCGTAAATCAAAGATGCCACCGTCAAAAAGGAATATAGAGGCTATGGTGGTAATCCATAACAACGGATATATGCGCAGCACACGACGCTTGAAAAAAGTAACTACTTCGGAGAGTTCTTTTGACAGCGGCTCGTTGTAAACATGGTAAAGTGTAAGGCCGCTGAGTATGTAAAAAATCGAAACACCATATATGCCGATTCTTCCAACCACATTCTCCGACGAGAATTCACCAAACGTCCACGATAGATAATGAAAGAGCATGATACCGGCAGCGGCCAAGCCTCGGAGATAATCCAATTCGTGAAGTCTTTTCATCGTGGTAGTTTAACGACCAAATTACACCATTTGACTACCCAAAAAAAATCCCGGCACGCAGCCGGGATTTTCAATCAAATTAAACCTAACGTATTGCACTTACTTAACCACAATTACATTAACTTGTTTTTCTCCCTGAGTGGTGTGAATGAGGAATATGTATGATCCGGGAGCAGTTGAATCGAGAGACCAATTCAGCAGTTTTTCGCTACCACTCATTTCTTTCGATGCGATAACGCGACCACTCATGTCCAGACACTCTGCGAATGTGATGGAATGATCTGTTCTTATAGAAATGAAAGAGCTCGCAGGGTTCGGATATACTTCAATTCCTTCAGTTGTATTTTCAGCTACCGACACATTTTCGGTAATGGTAATCGTTTGTGTTGGTATTGTAAAGTATACGTTGGCATTGGCTGTTATATCAAGTACTATTGTTTCGTCGCCTTCAACAAGAGCATCACCAAGAATGACAATTGAGAACGACAAATCATTACTCCCAATGGGAACTGTAAATGAGATAGGGAAGCCGGCGCTATAATCGGAATTCGACAAAGCTGTTCCGGTAGCATCGACTATCAATTGGAATGGCGTCTGAACATTTTCGGTGTGAATTGTAACGGTTACGATGGTTGCATCTATCTCAGGCACAAGCTGAGATTCTGTGGTGAAACCGGCTACTGCAATCGGAGTATTTCCGCAGTCATTTCCAGTGTGACTTCCGAGATGTGTGTAGTCGGTCGGATCGAATGAAATCCACTGGCCTGAAACTATGTTCCAATCAGTTTCAGGAGAAGTTACTTCGGGTCGGCGAACCAATACACGGTTGGCCGTTGTCGAATTGCCAAACTCCCATCCGTTGCCACCCGGATCATCGCCAATGAAGCCAATTACATCTATCGGTGTGCCTTGGAACAATAATTCAATAGCATCGTTTCCTGTAAATACACTTACGTCGCTCGTGATATCGGTAACATCTGTAATAGCTGGGTCGGTTGGGTTCGCACCATTGGGAGTCGCTGCAATAACATAAACTTCATGCGATGCTAGAGTCCCTGAAAGTGCAAGTGTTGCTGTCGGGGCTGCAGCACCATTTGTATATAGGTTGACACTGTAATCACTCAAATCAACCGGCAACGGCGACGGGTTGTAAATCTCCAATGCCTTGTCGGATTGTGAGTCTTCAATAACTTCTGAGAAGAATAACTCAGAGCATGGCGCTGGTCCATTGCAATTGTATACAACCGCTTCGACAAAGTTGTTCGACAGTTGCACACAATCGTCTGCAGCTAAGCCAGCAATGGGATCTCCGCTTTGAATGGTACTGTCAACCAAATTGGTTAAATAAGAGACTCCGTAGATGTAGTAGGTGCCAGGTGCAGATGACGCTGCGCTCCAAAGACCATTTACTTGATTGACGATGTTTCCACTGGCGTCAGTAACGAAATATGTGTACGATGCGTCCACAGATTCACTCGTGTTTGTCAGGATAACATCAATATGAACATCACCATTGCAAATAGTAATGAAATCGGCGCCGTCTTCTATGAAAACCTCTCCGGCATCACATCCTGTTATGATACATGGAGTGCGC
>JBIKSC010000152.1:0-6264 GCA_044348775.1 Flavobacteriales bacterium
CAACCGTTTTGACCATATGTGCTCGGACGCGCTGCAGCGTGACTTCTTTTGAACTCATGTCACAAGTTTAGCAACACTAGCCCCCGCCTTACCCTAGGTTCTCGGACGCGCTGCAGCGTGACTTCTTTTGAACTCATGTCACATGTTTAGCAACACTAGCCCCCGCCTTACCCTAGGTTCTCGGACGCGCTGCAGCGCGTCCTTACCCAGGGCGATAATAGGACCCACTGCGGCCTCCAAGGGGCGGGTTTCTGATTACTTTTGTGTCATGCTCCGCACTTACATCGTGTTCGTGATTGTTGGCTTGCTCGCAGCGGTTGTTCCTTCCTGCAAAAGCAAGCCTACTGCGGTGCCTATGATAGGGCGCTACTACACTGGTGTGCTGTTCGGTAAGCCATATGCCATCGATGTGGTGGGCGATTCTGCCGACTACCGCGCGAGCATTGATTCCATAGTACTTGTTTACGAATCGTTGTTCAATACGCTCGACCCGAACTCGTTGCTTGCGCGCATTAACTCGTTCTCAAGTCGTGATAGTATGTTTACGTTCGTAGACAGCACACATGCCTTCGGCTTGGTGTATGACTGGGCCAAGGACTTACATCGCAATACACTGCAATATTTTGATCCGACCATTGCGCCTTTGAAGCGGGCTTGGTTGGTGACGAAGAGTAAAGGCGAGCTTGAGCCCAATCTCGATTCGTTGTATGCCTTCGTTGGGTTTGACCATTCGGACAAAGGCGAGGTGCTAATTGATTTGAACGAACTAACTTCCGACGGCTATACCTATACAAAGTCACAGATTCGAAAAACGGATGCGCGCGTTGAGCTTGACTTTACAATCATGGCCGGAGCGGCTGCGCTTGATGCAGTTGGTGCATTTTTCACGGAAAGAGGTGTGTCTCAATTCCGCATTAAGTATGGCCGCAGTGTGATTTGCGGCGGGAAAGCGATAGTGGATACTTTGCACGTAGTACCCATGGGCATTGGTTATGATACTGCCGATCAGTATTTGCGTCTGTCAGGGGCTGCATATGCTGCACGTACGGCACAGGATAAAATGGGAATGATTGATCCAACCTATGGATACCCGGTTAGCAATGAAATGGTGTTTGTGGGAGTTGCAGCTCCAACTTTGGTAGAAGCAGAAGTATTCAGTGAAGCATTCATTGTGATGGGGCTCGATCGTGCTTCGGACTATTACACGCGAAATGAGCAATCGCGCATTGAGTCTTTCATGTTGTATGAGCGCGAAGAGCAGCTCCAAAGCGCCTCGACGGAAGGTTTTGATCGTATTATGTTGCACGCCGATTCTGTCTCAAATCCATGAGTGATTCCATTCTTCTGTTGGCCATAGAATCGAGCTGTGATGAAACATCGGCTTCCGTATTGAACAATGATCGAGTGCTCAGTAACGTCATCGCGACGCAAAAGGTGCATGAAAAATATGGAGGTGTTGTCCCCGAATTAGCTAGTCGTGCTCATCAGCAACATATTGTTCCTGTTGTGCAGCAGGCGCTCTCCGAAGCAACGATTGAATCAAAACAGTTGAATGCTATCGCTTACACCCAAGGGCCCGGTCTAATGGGGGCGTTATTGGTAGGAACCTCGTTCGCCAAGAGCATGGCTATGGCTTTAAACATTCCACTCATACCGGTTCACCACATGCGAGCGCACATCATGGCGCATTTCATTCGAAATGCAAGTGATCAGAAAGTGCCGGAGTTTCCATTTATGTGTCTGACAGTGAGTGGAGGACATACGCAAATTGTCCTTGTGAATTCGCCGCTCGATATGCAAGTGGTGGGAGAAACCATCGACGATGCTGCCGGCGAGGCGCTCGACAAGGCCGCGAAGGTCATGGGGTTGCCTTATCCCGGTGGTCCGCATGTGGATCGTTTGGCGAAAGAAGGCGATGCGCACAAGTACACATTTACTACTCCGAGCATAGCCGGATTCAATTATAGTTTTAGCGGACTTAAAACGAATTTGCTCTATTTCTTGCGAGAAAAAAACGCACAGGACTCTAGCTTCATTGAGCGAGAGTTGAATCATATCTGTGCTTCCTACCAATATGTTGTTACCGAGTATTTGCTCGCTAAACTCGAGGCTGCAGCGACCCATTACAACGTGAGGCAAGTTGCACTTGCCGGAGGGGTTTCTGCGAATTCAGCCTTGAGAAGTAAACTGTCACAATTGTGCGAACGCAGGGGGTGGGAAGCATTTATTCCTCCCATGGGGTATTGCACGGATAATGCCGCTATGATCGGCATTAGCGGTTACTACCAGTTCCTTCAGGGGCATGTGGGCGCTTGGAATGACGTTCCGCGCGCATCGTGGCCACTCGAGGGTTCGTTGCGCTAAAATCAGATTTTAATAAACGCTACCGATGTATTCGAATCGTTTGCACGAAGTACATAGCTTCCTGCAGGCAGAGGCGCTATGTCGATGCCGTTGCGTGAATAGGAGCCACGATAGACAGATTGTCCTGTGAGATAGACAATCTCGATTTCGGCCCCTATTTCAATACCCTCCACGAATAGTTTGTCAGCTGCCGGGTTTGGGTAAACAGACACTGCGTTGTTTGTTACCTCCTGCACATTGAGCGGTTCTGTAACCTGAATATAGAATGCGCCGAGCTCTCCATCGTAGCCGTCGGTCTGGATGTAATAGTTCGCTCCCGGAGTAAGTCCGCAATAGGTAAGTTCGGAAGAGTAAGGGTTGCCGGTGCATGCTGCCTCCATGTCGTCGTTGGCAGCTATGTAATTAATGGCGGATGGGTTGGTGCAATCGTCGGCAGTGCACAACGCAATTTGGGTGTCGATGACTCCATCCTCAAAACAGGTGCTGATAAAAACGCAGCCGGAAGCAGGCGCAGTGAAGCTGAACCAAAGGGTATTGTCAAGCGTCCCATCGCACCAAGCGTTGAGGCAATCACTTTCGGGGTCGTTACCGGGAAGATTGGTTGGCATGGATTCGTTTTCTTCTACAGTTGCAAAAGAATTGTCAGCCATCGTCGGTGTATCATTTATTACAAGCGTGGTGGCTGTGCATAGGTTGTCGTTGTCCGGAAACAAGCATTCACCCTGTTCCAGAGCTATTAGTACGCCATCAGTCCAATCAACAATATACAAACCGATTCCGCTGCCATTGCTGTTTATGGAAGGGTCAACAAAGCCCGCCGCAACAAGGGTGAATCCAACACCAAAGTCCACTGCAAATGCTGCCGGCACGCAATAGGAAAAGCCAAGGGGATTTCCCTCGGCATCGTTAAATGATAGCGTGAAGTTTTCAGCAAAGGACTGATATCCTTCGCTGTTGAAACTGGCGTATTGAATGTCATTGCAAATGGTTGCAGATGCGTTATTGATAAAGTCAACGGCAGGCGCGTCGCTGACAGCATGCAGAAAGTGCATTGGGATTGATCCGGGTGTCGAAGTGTACAATTGCGCACCTTCAAATAGCACTGCCTCTAGCGGCTGATAAGGATTAAATCCGGGTGAATCCAGTTGCCCCATGACGGCTACTTCATAGTTGAGTGCTGCATTGAGGTTCACATTAATGGAAATCAAAGCATCCGATGCATCGAAGCTTGTGGAAGGGTGAATGCTTACTACATGCTCCCCGGTAGCATCAACGGGTATGTATTGCGAGCAAGTCAGGAAAGCGAAATCATCCAGGATGAGCTCGCCGTCCAGACGCACATCCACAAGAGCCAATGCAGGGTCGGCACTCACGTGTATGAAGTTCACCAATGCAGTCGGTTGCCCGGTATTAACTGTTAGAACAAACGGTCCCATTTCTCCTCCCCAGCCATCTACCTGTATGAGATAAGTTGAACCGGGTGTTAAGCCATCGATGGTGATTGTCGACGAGTACACGCCTCCATCGGTACAACCTCCTTCCATATCGTCATTGGCTGCGACAAAACTGTAGGTTGAGTAGTCAGCGCAGTTCTCAGCTATCCAAAGCGCAATCTGCGTGTCGAGCGCAGACCCGGTGATGCACGTGCTGATAATGACAGCTCCATTTGCCGGGGCCACGAAGCTATACCACATTGAATTTTGAACGGCTGGGTCGTCGTTGCACCAGGCCGTTATGCAGGAATTTCCACCTGTCGCTGCGGGTGGTAAGACTTCATCATTATCGGCCGTCGCAGCTGTGTTGTCTCCTTCAGCAGCGGCACCATCTACTTCGATGAGCTCTGCATTGCAAGGCGTGTCATTGGTTGGTTGAGCAATCGCTGCGACTGACAATAGAAGGAAGGCTAGGGTAGAGGTTAATTTCATGGTTAAAGGCTTTCGTGCGAAAATAGTGAAATGGTGAAATAGTGAAATAGTGAAATGGTGAAATAGTGAAATGGTGAAATGGTGAAATGGTGAATTTGTGAAGCAGGCGCCTCATACCTATCACCTATCACCTATCATCCCCTTCAACCCAAGGGCTTCCCCCTGCTGCATCATAAACGCATACGCCTCATCATAGTCGTTGTGTATTACACCGTCGAGGATAGCGTCTTTTATGGCGTTCTTGATGATGCCGATTTCTCGACCGGGAGTTAAATTGAAGATGCGCATGATGTCTTCTCCGCTGATGGGTGGTTGGAAGTTGCGAATACGGTCTTTCTCCTCGAGCTCTATTAGTTTTTGAACGACAATTTCGTAATTGGCTAGGTAGCGCTGCACTTTGGCTTCGTTCTTAGAGGTGATGTCGGCGCGGCAGAGTTTCATCAGCTCATCTATATCGTCGCCGGCTTCGAATAGCAGTCGTCGAATGGCGCTATCAGAAATTTCTTCTTTCGTAAGAGCAATGGGACGAAGATGAAGGAGTACCATTTTCTGCACAAACTTCATCGAGTGGTCAAGTGGTAATTTTAATCGACCGAAGATCTTCGGAACCCATCGCGCTCCAACGTCTTCATGTCCGTGAAACGTCCAGCCGATGCCTTCTTCAAAACGCTTGGTAGGCGGTTTGGCAATGTCGTGCATGATGGCCGACCAGCGAAGCCAAAGATTGTCAGATGTTTCGCAGAGATTATCAAGAACTTGAAGGGTGTGATAAAAGTTGTCTTTGTGAGCTATACCATTTCGTTTTTCAACGCCTTGCAGTTTTACCATTTCGGGAAAAAAACGATGGAGCAGGCCTGTGTCGAATAGAATCTTGAATCCAACAGAGGGCTTTGCACAGAGAATAATCTTGTTGAGTTCTGTGGTGATGCGCTCCATGGAAACGATGTTGAGACGTTCGGCATTGCGTTTTATGGCATCGAACGACTCTTGCTCTATGCGGAAATGCAATTGATTGGCAAATCGTACTGCGCGCATCATTCGCAAGGGATCGTCGCTATACGTAATATCGGGATCGAGCGGCGTTCGCAGAATTTTTTTCTCCAAGTCATCCAACCCTCCGAATGGATCAATCACCTCTCCGAAATTTTCAGATTGCAGCGATATGGCCATTGCATTGATCGTGAAGTCGCGTCGGTTCTGGTCATCTTGAAGAGTCCCTTGCTCAACCTGAGGATTGCGAGATTCTCGGGAATAGGATTCTTTGCGCGCATTGACAAACTCCAGGTCCCATTCGCCAAAGCGAAAGTGCGCTGTGCCATAGGTTTTGAAGATGTCAATCTTTTTGATGCCGAGTGCTTTTGCTGCATTCCGCGCTAATTCAACACCGTGCATGTTGGCCACAAAATCAATATCCGTGTTCGGTCGTCCGAGCATCAGATCGCGCACAAATCCACCAATGATATATACTTCCACTCCGAGCTTTTGGGCCTCAGCTTGGATAATATGAAACACACGATGTTGTATGTCTTGCGATAAATTCATACGGCGCGCAAATATCGGAAAGAGAATTGTATGGATGCATGCGAAAAAGAAACGCCGGTTATTCAGACCGGCGTTGTGCTTTTATTGTTGGCGTTTATTTCTTCAGCAATGGTAGTATCCAGTTGCCACGGCGATTCGTTATGCGCAGCAAATAGGCGCCGGTCTGCAAATGGGCCACATCTATCATGACTTGAGCAGCTGTCAATTGTAATTGCTCTATTAACCTTCCTTGCATGTCGAAGAGGGTTACATCGTTCGTGTTGTCCATCATCGATAGGTCTATCATGAGCATTTCCGTCATCGGATTTGGCCATGCATGGAAACGTACAATTTCACCTTCATCCAGTGAAGCAGAGCCACCTGTGAAGTGCAAATCGTCGATGTCGATGTAATTACCGATTTGTGGATTATTCCCGGCACCGGATCGAATGAT
>JBIKSC010000153.1:0-6217 GCA_044348775.1 Flavobacteriales bacterium
GTGATCTCACTGATTTCATCCATCAGCAATTCATCGTTTCCGTGCGTGATGTTAAGCAATACGAAATTTGCACCTGTGATGTCACGGTCGTTGAGCAACGGTGACTCAAGCGCAGACTCAACCGCCTTACGGGCACGGCCCTCACCGCTTGCACGGCCCGAACCCATGATGGCTTTGCCACTATCTTTCATTACGGTCTTAACGTCGTTCATGTCGACGTTTACAGTTCCGATGAGAGTAATCACTTCGGCAATACCCTTGGCAGCCGTGCAAAGAACCTCATCGGCATGACCAAATGCAGCCTTCAGTGTAAGGTTTCCATACAATTCGCGAAGCTTGTCATTGTTAATCTCAAGCAAGGTGTCAACGTTGGCGCGTATTTCAGCCAGTCCAAGCTCAGCCTGACTTGATCGCTTTTTCCCTTCAAACATGAAGGGAACGGTTACGATACCAACTGTCAAAATACCCAGATCGCGCGCAACCTTGGCAATTACCGGAGCAGCACCTGTACCGGTACCTCCGCCCATGCCGGCTGTAATGAATACCATGGTGGTATTGTCACTCAGCAATTCTTTTATTTCTTCCAGGCTTTCGATGGCCGCATTGCGACCTACCTCCGGAATAGATCCGGCTCCGCGGCCTTCCGTCAAGGTACTGCCCAACTGAATTTTCAGTGGAACAGGACTCTTGTCGAGTGCCTGAGCATCGGTATTGCAAACAATAAAATCTACTCCTTTGATACCTTGTTCATACATGTAGTTGACAGCGTTGCTGCCACCGCCGCCAACGCCAATCACCTTGATGATTGAAGAGTTGCTGGTCGGCAAATCGAATTTGAATGAGTTTTCCATGTTGGTTGATATGGGTTTGGCTCTCGTAATCAGCACTTTTAGGCAAATGCCGAGAACGGTAATTTGATTGGCCTAATAAAGAACAACAAACGAGGCTGTTGCAAACCGACTTTTCAAAAAAGTGAACCTATCGATGTTAGTAAAAGCACGTTGATTTTTCTCGCAAAAAACGAAGCCGAGCGTATGTTTTTAGCTATCAATGGTCGATTTAATCTTGTTTGAATTACTTTCGTGCGGTCAATCACTCAGGGTTTCCCCTCAATTCACATGCAAGAGACAATCAACGATAAGCTGAATCTTCAGCCTTATAACAGCAACCGCCCGCACCTTGTCATTCCCGAATACGGAAGAAATATTCAGCGCATGGTTGAATATGCACTCACACTCGAAGACCGCGAGGAACGTAACAAGTGCGTGCGTGCCGTACTCAGCGTAATGGGCCAGCTTTTCCCTCACCTGCGCGACATAGAAGACTTCAACCATAAGCTTTGGGACCATTTGCATATCATGTCAGCATTTAGTCTGGATGTAGATAGTCCTTATCCGAAACCGGATAAGGAACACCTTCAAAGCAAACCGGAACCCATGCCATACCCCAACAACCAAATTCGTTTTGGCCATTACGGGCATTATATAGAGTCCATGATTCGCAAGTGCGCTGCCATGGAAGAGGGGGAATCAAAAAATGCTTTTGCATTGACCATTGCCAATGTCATGAAATACAACGCGACCAACTGGAACCGAAACATTGTGCACGATGATGTGATCCTAAAAGATCTTGGCATCCTTTCCAAAGGGAGCATCCAACTGGAAAATGTAACTCAATTGCAGGCTGTTAAGCCACTTACTGCCGGTGGATTCAAAGAATACGAAACAGAACGTTTCGGCAAAAAGAACAAACACAAGTTCAACAAGAACAACAAGAAGAAGAAATTCCGGCCGAGATAATTGATATTTCTCAGTGCGTGCATTGACTTTCTTGTGACAATCGCCCGATACGTCTGAAAAATCTTTGCAAACAAAGAATTACGACGTGAACGATCTGCGAGTTGTAGCCATAACCCATAAAAACTTTCCACTGGAAACCATCGGTAAATTTCACATTGCCGATGATGCAAGAAAGAAAACCCTTTCTAGGGTAAAAGAAGCATGTGGAATGGCTGAAGTCATGTACCTCTCCACTTGCAACCGTGTCGAATTCATCTTCACTCTTCCGCATTATGTCTGCCCGGGAGTTACCGCTCAGATGATCAGTGCTACAGGTGTTGACCTGACGGAAGACGAGATTCGCTCCATCGCCGCTCAAGCCGAACGGCACAATGGTGTGGAAGCAGCTGAGCACTTGCTGAACGTCGCTGCGAGCCTCGATTCCGCAATCATCGGCGAACGCGAAATCATCACGCAACTACGCAAAGCATACGAAGATTGCTCAGTCATGGAATTAACCGGTGACGACCTGCGCCTCATCATTAGACAGTGCATTCAAACAGCAAAAGAAGTTTTCACAACAACCGATCTCGCTAAAAAACCGGTTAGTGTAGTTTCACTGGCATGGGAACAATTTCGTAAACACGAACTCCCAACTAATGCGCGCGTAATCCTTATAGGTGCAGGACAAATTATTCGCAACTTCTCCAAGTTCCTCCAAGAGAATGGATACACACAACTAACCTTTGCCAATCGCACATTTGAAAATGCCAATGCCCTGGCCAAAACAACAAGTGGAAAAGCCCTGGGCCTGGATGAATTACAAGCCTACTCAGAAGGTTTCGATGCGCTGATTACTTGCACAGGGTCTTCAGATGTTATCGTAACGGAAAAACTATATTCACAGCTACTTCAAAACGAAACCGAAACTAAACTGATCATCGACCTTGCTCTGCCGGCCGATGTGGCGGAGTCCATTGCTAAAAATACCAATGTGTATTATTACGGCATGGAGCAAATAAAGCAATGGGCCAGCGAAAACATTCAGTTCCGCGAACAGGCCATCGCCGATTGCACGCCCATTATCCAAAATGGATTGCGTGAATTCGAGAAAGTACACAAGGAGCGACAAATCGAAAAAGCGATGGTTTCTATTCCGGAAACCATTAAAGAAATTCGCAATACAGCTCTAGGTTCTGTGTTTGCCAAAGACCTAGAAACACTCGATGATCATTCGAGAGAAGTGCTTGAGAAAATCGTGAGCTACATGGAGAAAAAATACATTTCAATTCCCATGAAAATGGCAAAAGATGTATTGCTCGATGAGGTGAAAAAGAACTGACACCCCACCTTACTTTCGCACAAAAATTTCCGCTTGAAAAACCACGTCATCATTGGCTCGCGAGGCAGCGATTTAGCTTTATGGCAAGCACATTTCGTTCAAAATCAATTGAACGATATCGGAGTGAAATCCAGCATCGAAATAATTAAAACGAAAGGGGATGCCATCCAACATCTGAGTTTCGATAAGATTGAAGGAAAAGGTTTTTTCACGAAAGAAATAGAAGACGCTCTTCTCGCCGGAACGATAGACCTTGCAGTGCATTCACACAAAGACCTCGAAACGCAATCGCCCGACGGTCTTACCATTGCAGCCGTAAGCGAGCGCGCCGATGCCCGCGAATTATTACTCATTCACCCCGATGCCTTCGATGCTTCCGCTCCATGGCAATTCAAGAAAGAAGCACGCATAGGCACTTCCAGCGCTCGCCGAAAAGCACAACTCTTGCAAGCCCGACCCGACGCCGTTGCGGTCGACATTCGTGGAAACGTTCCAACCCGTGTTCAAAAACTTCGCGATGCGGAGTTCGATGCTATACTACTCGCCAAGGCCGGTGTGGATCGTCTGCAACTCAACCTTTCTGACCTGCACGTTCTTCCACTCGATGTAAACGAGTTAGTGCCTGCGCCTGCTCAAGGCGTGCTAGCTCTTCAAACGAGAAGTAATGATTTGCAATTGATCGAAATGTTGAATGCACTCAATTCAGTGCAAGTGCAGCGTAACATCCACATAGAACGTCGAGTGCTCAACCGCATGCAGGGCGGATGCCAACTGCCACTAGGAGTGCATGCAATATATCAGGATAATACATTCCATGTTTGGGTAGCTTTCGCCAAAAGTTGGAATGAACCGGTCCTGAAGTTCGAACTTCAGGGAACCGACGAATCTCAACTTATCGAACAGATTCTTCATCGCATTCAGTAATCGTGAAAAAACAGGTCTTTATATCTCGCGAACCATCAGACTGTGAAGCCATACAATCCTTTCTGCCTGACGACGTGCAGATCATCGCGCAATCGCTGATTGAAACCACGCCCATTTCATACGACAGAAATATACCCCAAACCGACTGGATTTTCTTTTCGTCGTCCAATGCTGCGCGCCACTTCTTCAATCAACATCCTGTTATCGGAAAACAAAAAATAGGTGCTATAGGAGTGGCCACGGCTAAAGCCATTGAGAAATACCGTTCCGTAGACTTTGTAGGCGACGCTATTGATATTGCCGACTCCGCCTATCGATTTGCGGAAGCCATAGGTTCAGGGACTGTGCTTTTCCCGGGTGCCGCTGAAAGCCTTCGCCATGTGCAGTCTGCTTTGCCGGCCGAGCAAATAGTTGATTGGCCGGTATACTCCACACATGAAAAAACTACTCCGGCTCCACCATGCGATATTCATGTCTTTTCTAGCCCGAGTAATGTCCGTTCGTTTTTCAAAAGCACGAAGCCAAATCATCCCTTGAAATGCGTTGCCTTCGGTGAAGCCACGCGCGACGAGCTATTGAAACACAACGTCAACGACATACGAATTCCGCCTTCCCTGGAACCTCATTCGATAGCTCACACAATAATTCAGCTTTTAGAGGGTTAAGGCTGCGCCGTCTTATTTTTGAACCAATGAACCAAGCGCGAACAGTCAACGCCACAGTCAAAGCTTTCACAGCACTCTCCATGTGCTTGATTATCGCTATCAACTCATTTGCACAAACCGACGATCTCACTCCCAAATACTCCAACGAATTTCTCAATATCGGCGTTGGTGCGCGAGCGTTAGGTATGTCGATGGCACAAGTTGCAAGCGTGAATGACGTAACAGCAGGATACTGGAATCCGGCAGGAATTAATCGACTCGGCTCACGCCTGCAAGTTGCTGCCATGCACTCGGAATACTTTGCCGGTATTGCCAAATATGACTACGCTTCCTTTGGCAAAGCCATCGACTCCTCAAGCGCAGCTGCATTTTCAATTATTCGTTTCGGTGTCGACGATATTCCCAATACCACAGAACTCATCGATGCAGGAGGCAATATCGATTATGATCGGATTACCAAATTTTCGGCTGTTGATTATGCCTTCATTTTCTCGTATGGTCGCAATGGTTGGCCCGGTAAAAACACTACCTCCGCCACCCAGCAAACCATCATCGATCCGTTGAATCGTGCCAATCGCTTTCGATGGGGCATCAATGCCAAAGTGATTTACCGACACATTGGAGATTTTGCGAGCGCTTGGGGCTTTGGCATTGACGCCGGTATGCAGTATGATTACAATCGTTGGCACTTCGGTGCAGTAGCAAAAGACATTACCTCCACTTTCAATGCTTGGTCCTATTCGCTCAGCGACCGCACAAAAGAAGTATTTGAAAACACAGGGAATGAAATCCCACAAAACGGTCTGGAAGTGACATTACCTCGCCTCGTGCTGGGTGCAGGCCGCAGTTTCGACATCAAGAAAGTAACCTTGCTGGCAGAGCTGAATGCAACCATCACAACCGATGGAAAACGAAACGTGCTCATAAGCGCCAATCCATTGAGCATAGATCCCAACCTCGGTATTGAAGCTATCTACAACAAACTGATTTTCGTGCGCGCAGGCGTAGGCAATATTCAGCGCGTGAGCGACTTCGATCAAAGTACTTACCTGACACTGCAACCAAACCTAGGACTTGGTCTTCGCATTCGCAACCTGCAGATTGATTATGCTCTTTCCGATATCGGCAATGTGAGCGATGTACTCTATAGCAACGTATTCTCGTTGCGCATCGACATCGTAGGAAAGAAAAAATAGACTACGCTCTCTTAAACTGAATGCGCATTGCTGTATAAAAAACGAGTGCAAAGCAGAGCACTCCGAGCAGCAGATGTAAGGGTTGCATAGGCGCCGGCATATCGAGGTATGACAGAACAATGCCTACCAACAACTCCAGCAACAGCACCAGCATGGCCCAGTTGAATTGAACCAAGCGTGAACTTTCTTTAGCCTTGAAATAAATCCATCCGGCAAGCAACAATATGAGAATGGAGAAGCTGCGGTGGATGTAAAAAATCGCAGGCAATGAGTCGATCCAGGTGCTTCGATCATCGCTAGCCTTCGCTACAA
>JBIKSC010000154.1:0-6188 GCA_044348775.1 Flavobacteriales bacterium
TAAATCATCAAGGGGAACAGGAGCGTCTTTTCTAACCATGATTTTTTGCACGTATCGACGCTGTGTTTTTTTTAGTCCTTCGATGGAAATTTGATCAATGATTAATGCAGGGAATTTTGATTGAAAACGACGTCTTTCATTTTCTAATTCCGCAATCTTTTTTTCTCGTGATACTGCGAGCTTGATGGACGGCAGATCTTCAAGACATTGACGGTACCCCATTTCAATTGCCTCTTCCATTTTTTCGAACTCAAAGGTGGAAATGTTGTCAAGTCGGGGACTTACAATAACAGCATTGGTAAGAGGAATTTGAGTGTTGCTCCGGTATAATATCATGGACTGAAGCTGCGATAACAAATCGTCTTCATTCGGAGTTGGATTGCTTCCTGAAACATTACAGCCTATGATGACATCGGGTTTAAACTCACGATAGGCCAAATCGATGGGGAAGTTGTTATAGATACCACCGTCAAAAAGCAATTTGCCGTTTACTTTTCTCGCAGGAATGTAAAATGGATAAGTACATGACGCTCGCGTGGCAACGTTGAGAGGGCCTTGTCTGAAAACAATCTCTTGTTTGCTTTCAATGTCTGCAGCGATGCACCTGAAGGGTATATACAAACTGTCGAAGTTGCCCCCACTGGCAGCATCAGGTTGACTAAAACCCTCCATCAGTTTCCAATCCAATAAAACAGGGTTGATAAGATTGGTAGGTACATTACTTATGAGACTTCCACTTGAAAACCTTAATGAACCGAAGGCTGCGTCGGGGTCCGTTCGTTTAAAATAATAGTCAAGTTCATCGTTCCTGTCACCCATTGCCATATTCAGAAATTCCTTCGTTCTTACTATGCTGTCAATGGTTGAAGCACTATAACCGGAAGCATACATAGCGCCAATTACGGCGCCCATGCTTGTGCCACATATATAGTCGATAGGCACATTGTTTTCTTCCAACACTTTTAAAAAACCTACATGTGCCATTGCCGTTGCGCCTCCTCCGCTCAAGACCACCGCTACTTTTTGCGAATGGACAACCGATACGCTCATAATGAAGCACATCACGAGCATCTTTCGAATGATAGAATCGTAGCGGATGGAAAAAGTGAATTTCACGTGCCAAATTTGGCGAGGATTAAGCACCTTTTTCATTCTTCATGAATGATTTTTTAATCATGGTCTGCATTACCCGCTGTAATGGTGTGAAAATCTCGATTGAATTGTTTTAAACGGGATCCATACCAGCTAAACATTTCGCCATCGACAATTGAAATGGCGGTGTCTGGCATAAGGTGTTTTAGTTCGATAATGTGTTTTTGCTGAAACGGAAAAGGCTCACTGGATAGAAAAATGAAATCGGGATTGGCACTGCGCAGATCATCCAGGGTTATTATCGGATATCTTGAGTCAATACGTTTTGCAAATGCATTGTGGAAGCCAAGTCGGTTCAGCATATCATGAATGAAAGTGTCTTCGTTTATCGTCATCCAGGGGTTTTGCCAGATAATATAAGCAGCAGAGGCGCGGACCGCTTGTGCGGGCATGCCTCGGAATTGGTTG
Source organism: Flavobacteriales bacterium (assembly GCA_044348775.1). Taxonomy (GTDB): domain Bacteria; phylum Bacteroidota; class Bacteroidia; order Flavobacteriales_D; family Sanyastnellaceae; genus JAIBBG01. The sequence continues at coordinate 1,561 of JBIKSC010000154.1, forward strand.
ATTATGGCAGTTGAAAGAGCGGAGGCATGTTCCCGCCTGCCGCAGATATTACCCACATCTTGAATCATAGCTATTGCATGGTCCAGAGTTCTTACATCACTGATATAGGTGGGAAAACGCGAGGCGAGCCATTCGATGGATTGTTGATTATTCTCTTCCTTGTTTGCCAGAACAAAGTCCGGGCTCAACCTGGCAATCTTCTCGGTATTTAAGTTTTTGGTTCCTCCGATGATGTTTTTTGTTTCGCGGGCAACCGGCGGGTGTATGCAAAATTTGGTCACTCCAACTATGGACTGCTCTAGCCCCAGGTCGAAAAGCAGCTCGGTTTGGGATGGAACGCAGGAAACAATGCGCCGCGGTTGTTCTGGGAGGGAGAGGTGTCGGCCCGTCTGGTCTCGGATTCGGAGATACATAGTCTGCTTGAAGTGTCCAATTTGCGACAAAAAGTACGACAGAATGGTCACGTATGTCAGAAAGAGAGCTGCCTGTGCGATAAAACTGACACATTTTCAGCAAACCGGGTTGAAATTCCCGATGGCAAGAAGGTTGAAATGCGGCCGCCGACAAACAAACGAAGTCAAACAGAAAATCAATACCATGAGTAAAGTAATAGGAATCGATTTAGGAACCACCAACAGTTGTGTTGCCGTAATGGAAGGTAACGAGCCGGTGGTAATTGCCAACAGCGAGGGTAAGCGCACGACGCCTTCGGTTGTGGCCTTTGTAGAAGGAGGTGAGCGAAAGGTAGGTGATCCGGCTAAGCGTCAGGCTATCACTAACCCGCGTAAAACCATTTATTCAATCAAGCGCTTCATGGGAAGCAGCTACGATGAAAGTGCTCGCGAGGCGGGACGTGTCCCATATGAGGTTGTAAAGGGTGACGGCAATACACCACGAGTTAAGATTGACGACCGCAACTATACACCTCAGGAAATCTCTGCGATGGTTCTTCAAAAGATGAAGAAGACAGCAGAAGATTATCTCGGTCATGAAGTGACTGAGGCGGTAATTACGGTGCCGGCATATTTTAACGACGCTCAGCGTCAGGCTACCAAGGAGGCTGGCGAAATCGCGGGTTTGACAGTAAAGCGTATCATTAACGAACCAACAGCAGCAGCCTTGGCTTATGGACTCGATAAGAAGTCACAAGACATCAAAATTGTCGTGTTCGACTGCGGTGGTGGTACCCACGACGTTTCGATTCTGGAGTTGGGTGATGGTGTATTCGAAGTACTCTCGACCGACGGTGACACGCACCTCGGTGGTGACGACTTCGACCAGGTGATTATCGACTGGTTGGTTCAAGAGTTCAAGAACGAGAACGGAAATCAATTCGATTTGATGAAGGATCCAATGGCCCTTCAGCGTTTGAAAGAGGCCGCTGAGAAGGCGAAAATTGAGCTTTCTTCGACCACATCGACTGAAATCAACTTGCCTTATATCATGCCGGTTGACGGTATTCCGAAGCACTTGGTAAAGACCATGTCTCGAGCTAAGTTCGAACAATTGGCCGATAGCCTTATTCAGCGTACCATCGCTCCATGCGAAAGCGCATTGAAGAAGGCAGGCATTTCGGTGAAGGATATTGATGAAGTGATTTTGGTAGGTGGTTCAACACGTATTCCTGCCGTTCAGGATGCTGTTAAGAAATTCTTCGGTAAAGAGCCTTCAAAGGGTGTAAATCCGGATGAAGTTGTAGCCATTGGTGCAGCAATCCAGGGTGGTGTTCTAACCGGAGAGGTGAAAGATGTATTGCTTCTCGATGTAACTCCGCTTGCATTGGGTATCGAGACGATGGGTGGCGTAATGACCAAACTGATTGATTCGAACACAACCATTCCAACCAAGAAGAGCGAGGTGTTTTCTACTGCAAGCGATAACCAGCCGAGTGTAGAGATACATGTTCTCCAGGGTGAGCGTTCCATGGCAAAAGATAACCGCACTATCGGTCGTTTCCACCTCGATGGTTTGCCCTCCGCTCCGCGTGGCGTGCCGCAAATTGAAGTGACATTCGATATAGATGCCAATGGTATCATTCACGTAAGTGCCAAGGATAAAGCAACCGGAAAGGAGCAGAACATCCGCATCCAAGCCTCATCCGGCTTGAGCAAAGAGGAAATTGAAAAGATGAAGCGCGAGGCAGAGATGAACGCTGAAAGCGATCGTGCAGCACGCGAAGAGGCCGACACGATCAACCAGGCTGATACGCTCATTTTTCAAACCGAAAAACAAATGAAGGAGTTCGGCGACAAGGTTCCGGCTGATAAAAAAGAGCCTATCGAGACCGCACTAGCAGAATTGAAGCAGGCGCATGCGGAAAAAGATGTCAATCGCTGTAAGTCTGCCATTGATAACCTGAACAACGTTTTTGGTGCCGCGGCGACTGAAATGTATAACCAGTCAGGTGAACAAGGTCAGCCAACTGGCAACACACAAGGCAGCGACTCTGAAGTTACCGATGTAGATTTTGAAGAGGTGAAGGACGAGAAGAAGTAAGCGTTTGCATCGTAAAATTTTTTAAAAAAAAAAGGGGCCCCATAGCAGGGCCCTTTTTCTATATTTGACAAAAATGAATCGCTATGATCAAGGAATTCAAACAGTTTGCTCTTCGTGGTAATCTGATAGATATGGCTGTCGCTTTCGTAATGGGGGCAGCATTTGGTAAAATCGTCTCAGCATTCATTGATGGGATGGTCATGCCGCTTGTTGGGTTGGTTCAGGGTCGAGATTTCTCTAATTTGTATTATCCGCTTTCAGACAATGTGCGGAAGGCCCGCGAAGCAGCCGAACTGGCTGGTGGCGGTCTCTCTCTCGAGAACGCTAAAGAAATCGGTCCCGTGGTAGCTTATGGGACATTCATTACGCTTGCAATTGAATTTGTGATTGTTTCTTTCATCATGTTTTTGGTAATCAAGGCGATGAATAAGCTCAGAAGAGAGGAGACCGCTCCTGCTCCTGAAGCAAATCGATCAGAACAGTTGCTCGAGGAAATTCGCGACGCTTTGAAGAAAGGATAGTCATTTCGTTTTTTTCTAAACTTAAGAACCGTATAATTGTTTGTCTATCGATACGGTATGAGTAGGCGTTTTTCGATAGCAGTAATCAGCAGTGTTGTGGCGATCACAGTGCTCAGCATCTGGCTAATTACCGGACTTAAATTCAGTTATGATTTTGAGGCATTTTTTCCAAAAGACGATCCCGAAACAGATTTTTACCTTTCACTAAGAGATCGCTTTGAGACCGATAATGATTTTTTTATCGTGGCGCTCGAAAATGAATCTTCCGTCTATGATTTGGAGTTTCTGACCAAGGTCGATAGTCTAACCAAGGTGCTGTCGCGTATAGAAGACGTCACAGCCGTTGTAGGTCCAACCCAATTGAAAAGAGCAGTTCAGGACCCACTGCTGGGGCAGGTAGTTGAGGTACCCATGCTGCGCTGGCAGTCTCCGGAAACATACACAACTGATTCTATTGAGTTGGCCCAAACTACCGGTTTAGTGGGGTGGTTCTTCTCTGAAGATTACAGGTCTGTTGCAATCAATCTGAGACATACGCAGCGGTTATCCAAGGAGCGATGTGATTTGCTGGCTGAAAACATTGAGGCGGCCGCAGCCGGGTTTGATTTTAAAAAATCACATGTCATTGGTCGAGCCCTTGGTCAAAAACTGTATGTGGAGTTAATGATTAGTGAAGTTGTATTGTTCATTTCTCTAAGTCTTCTTCTAACTACATTGTTCCTCTACATCGCGTTCCGGTCAGCCTGGGGTATTTTGATTCCGACGCTCGTTGTGCTCATTTCGATCCTCTGGACACTCGGCTTCATTCGACTTTTGGGCAATGATCTTGACTTAATGCTGACCGTTTTACCTACCATCATCTTCGTGGTAGGTATGAGCGATTCCGTGCATGTGCTTACGAAGTATATGCAGGAGCTGCGAAACGGGCGCGAAAAGCGTGATGCGATACGCTACGCCTTCAAAAGCATTCGTCTGGCTACCTTTTTAACGGCAGTTACAACGTCCATTGGATTTTTGACACTGGTGCTATCCAACATAGAGCCCATCAGCAATTTCGGAATCTACACATCGGTAGGCATCATGCTCGCCTACGGTCTGACGTATAGTTTGCTGCCGGCTATCTTGTTTTTGGCACAGCCTACTCGGCTTAACACTTTTGCTTTGTCTGATGATTTCTGGACGAACAAATTGCATTCATCTTTCCGCTGGATAATTCGCCGTCGTTATGCGGTTATAGCGGGAACAGCTGCTGTGTGTTTGGTAAGTGTCTATGGGATTTCCAGAGTCGAGGTGGACAACAAGATGCTCGAAGATTTGCGCGATGAGCATCGGCTGAAACAAGAATTCTTTTTCATGGAGGAGCATTTTTCGGGTTGTCGGCCATTTGAAATGGCTATCATACTCAATGAAAATGTTCAGCTCAACGACGTTGCGTTCCTGCATGATTTGGACACACTCAATTATTGGTTGCGTGATGTGTATGGTGTTGGATCACTTGTCTCGTACACGGAAATATTGAAAAACGCACATCAGGCCACTAATGCGGGGTTACGTGAGTTTTATTCAATTCCCACGGATAGTGCAGAGTTGCGCCGATTAAATAAACTCATT
>JBIKSC010000155.1:0-6175 GCA_044348775.1 Flavobacteriales bacterium
CAAAGCCAAAATTAGGAAATGGTTACGCTCGTTGTCTGTGCTTTGATGGCAGTTATAAACAGCCCTGACTTTTAGATTTTTTGAGATTGGATTCCGGTTGGGATAGCATCAAAACTCGACATTCCCTTATTTTCGCGGCCGAAGTCATGAACATCAACCGCTTTTTCAAAGTCCTCGTTTTGTTAGTCCCCGTAGCTATGCTCCTTTCGGGCTGCAGCGAGTACAACAAAGTTTTGAAGAGCACTGACATCAATTACAAGTTCACCAAGGCAAAGGAGTATTACGAGGGTGATTATTTCTATAAATCATTGCCGATATTAGAGGAGTTGATAGGTCTTACACGCGGCACCCAGCTTGCGGAAGAGGTGTATTTCATGTATGCAAAGAGCCATTTTGGAGTGAAGGATTACTATTTGGCTAACTACTACTTAAAAACCTTCACCAAGACCTTCAGTAACAGTCCAAAGTCGGAGGAGTGCCTCTTTTTAGCGGCTGAATGCAGCTACCAGCTATCACCTGTTTATTCCTTGGATCAAACCGACACGCGCAATGCTCTTGATGAGTATCAGATTTTTCTGGATAAGTACCCCAATAGCCATTTGAAAGACTCGGCCAACCATCAAATGGATCGCCTGAACATGAAGCTGGAGAGAAAGGCCTATGAGAACGCGTATCAATTTGCCAGGACCTTGAAATACAAGGCTGCTACCTCGGCCCTCAAGGATTTTGTAAAGGATTACCCGGGTTCGATCTACCGTGAAGAGGCTATGTATTTGATAGTCAAATGTCAGTATATGCTGGCAGATGGGAGTATTGAAGAGAAGAAATTGGAAAGAATGCGCGCGGTTGCTGAAAATTATCGTACATTCGCCACCGCTTATCCCGATAGTAAGTTTTTAAGCGATGCAGAAAGCTACTTGCTGAAAAGCGAAAAGCAACTAGAGAAATTGAGTTCAACCGCTAGCGAACAATCTAAAAAATGAGTACATACAAGAATTCAACTGCCGCCAAGACTACAGTTACCCGCAACACCAGCGAGCTGTACGACAAGGTGGACGGCAACCTTTTCGAAACCATCGTTTTGTTGACGAAGCGAGCTAATCAAATTAGCCGTGAGATGAAAGAAGAGTTGTCGCAGAAGTTGGAAGAGTTTGGCAGCAACAGCGATAACCTCGAGGAGGTTTTCGAGAACCGTGAGCAAATTGAAATCAGCCGCCACTATGAGCGTTTACCAAAGGCTCACAGCATTGCGGTTCAAGAACTCATCGACGGTGCTGTTCACTATCGTTATCCTGAAGAAATCAAGAATAGCTAATTCTGTTATAAGATAGATACTGGAAAGATGGCCTTATGCCATCTTTCTTCATTTTCGGACTAAATGCTTCAAGGAAAGAAAATAATTGTAGGAGTATCAGGTAGCATCGCTGCATACAAAGCGGCCTTCCTTGTAAGGCTCTTGGTTCAGGCAGGTGCAGAAGTGCGCGTAATGCTGACCAATGGCGCATTGCAGTTTGTTACTCCACTCACATTTTCAACGCTCAGCAAGAATCCGGTACATTCGGATTTTACAGAGAACAAAGACAGCGGTGTGTGGGTCAATCATGTCGACATGGCGCTGTGGGCAGATTTCATGATTCTGGCTCCTGTTACTGCAAACACGCTCAGCAAGATGGCGCAAGGCCAATGTGACAGTTTTTTCATGGCCGTTTATATGAGTGGTCGTTGTCCGGTTTTTTTCGCTCCTGCTATGGATCACGATATGTTTTTGCATGGAGGCACTACCGAGAATATTGAGAAGCTTGTTTCCTTCGGACACCATTTGCTGGCGCCCGGAGAGGGAGAGTTAGCCAGTGGCTTGAAAGGGAAGGGAAGAATGGCAGAGCCGGAAGAGATTGTTGCTTCGGTTGTGTCAACCCTCACTGCACAAAGTCCTTTGCATGGTAAGCATATCCTGGTGACCGCAGGGCCAACACATGAGGCCATAGATCCGGTGCGATTTATCGGGAATCACTCAACGGGAAAGATGGGCTTTGCTTTAGCAGAGACACTGGCCAACCTAGGTGCACGTATAACGCTCGTCGCAGGACCCACACATTTATCCATACAACATCCATTAATACAACGGGTTGACGTTATCTCTGCCAAGGAAATGCTCGAGGTTTGTCTTCCTGCTTTTGAACAGGTTGATGGAGCAGTGTTGGCTGCGGCTGTGGCCGATTATATGCCGGAGAAAGTGCTGGAGCAGAAGCAAAAGAAGTACGACGAGACTTGGGTTTTGCCGCTTGTAAAGACACCCGATATTGCCTTAGCACTGGGAACCCGAAAGCGCGAGGGGCAGTGGCTTGTTGGATTTGCGTTGGAAACCAACGATGAGTTGGCCAATGCAGCAGCCAAGCTTGAGCGTAAAAATCTGGATTTGATTGTGCTCAATAGCTTGCGCGATGAAGGAGCAGGCTTCGGAACGGACACCAATAAAATCACCTTAATTTGGCGCAACAATAAAACCCGAGAATTCGGGTTGAAGGCCAAGTCGGCTGTTGCGCGCGACATTGCCGATGCTATTGTAGAATTGATACACGCATGAAAAGGATTCTCTCTCTCTGTATAGGTTTGTGTTTAGCTGCTGCTCTGAATGCGCAGGAACTCAATGCGACTGTCAATGTGCTTATACCTCAGCAGGTAATATCACCCCCGGAGTTTTTCAATACAATGAAAAGCACCATCACTGAATTTTTGAATGGACGCAAATGGTCGAAGGACACGTGGCAAAATAACGAGCGAATCCAATGCACGTTTCAGATAACCATCGAACAGCAGGTGGATAATCGCTCTTTTAAAGGCAGCTTGCAAGTAACGAGCAGCCGTCCGGTGTACAACTCAGACTACAAAACTTCGGTGCTCAATATCAACGACCGTGACTTTGAGTTTGTCTTCCAAGAGAACACGATGATTCAGTGGAGCAATGATCAGCACCGCGACAACCTGAGCAGTGTGCTTGCGTTTTATGCCAATTTGATTTTGGCCATGGACTATGACAGCTTTTCCATGGAAGGCGGAACGGATCACTATCTGACATGTCAGGCGATAATCAACAATGCGCAAAACGCTGCAGAGCCTGGTTGGAGGAGCAATGAAAAGGGACGACAGAATCGTTTTTGGTTCATTGAGAATATTCTTTCACAGTCATTCAAACCCATCCGTGAATTCCTTTACAACTATCACCGCAAGGGTTTAGACAAGCTCTATCTTAATCAGGCGGAAGCCATTGCAAACATGAGCGCTGCTATTGATGCCTTGAATGATGTGCATCGCATTAAACCTTCTTCCTACAATATGCAGGTATTGTTCTATTCGAAATCAGATGAAATCGTGAACATCTATACACCTCGTCCCATGGAGGAAAAGAAAGCGGTGGCAGAGAATTGTAAGTTGCTCGATCCGGGTAATATCTCCAAGTACGAGCGCATTCTTCAATAGGGATTTATACTTCTGTGAATAAATAGTCTGCTGTTAACGCCTTGATGGCATTAGTCGGAAGCCCGCTTGCTCTTACTTTGCTTAATCAAAATTCAGGGCATGCTTACGTCTCTTTTCGTTCAAAATTATGCGCTCATAGATGAGTTGTCTATTCCTGTCTCCAGCGGCTTTACGGCGATTACAGGTGAAACAGGAAGCGGGAAGTCAATTTTGCTCGGAGCATTCGGCTTATTGCTCGGCGAGCGCGCCGATGCAAAGTCAATCAAGCGGGGTGATGCTAAATGCGTGGTAGAAGCCACCTTCGATTTAGCCGGGTGCGATTTAAAATCGTTCTTCGAAGAGCACGATTTGGATTATGAAACGAATGCCGTGGTGCGCCGCGAGATCGCTGTAGGCGGGAAGAGTCGTGCGTTCATCAATGACACTCCCGTGCAATTGCACATCCTGAAAATGCTGGGAGCGCGATTGGTCGACATTCACAGCCAGCATGAGAACTCCTTGCTCGGTGATCGATCATTTCAGTTCGAGGTGTTAGATGCTTTCTCGGGTAATGAATCAGTATTGAAGTCCTACAGAAAAGTATTTGCAAAGTGGAATAAGTGCCACACAGAGCTTGCTGAGTGGAAAGCACAATTGGCGCATTGGCAGCAGGAACAAGACTATGTGCAGTTTCAGCTGCAAGAATTGGAAAAGGCCGGGCTAGAGGAAATGAACCAGGAAGAACTGGAGTCTGAGCTGAATACGCTTCAACACGCCGATCATATTCGCCAGGCATTGCATAGCACCGGAGAAATACTTGACGGTGTTGAACACTCTGTGCTCAGCCAGCTGGTTTCAGCAAAGTCCATCCTTGCTAAAGTGAGCAGTCATAGTGCGGCATTAACCGAATATCACAACCGACTCGACAGCAGCATCATTGAGTTGAGGGAGCTGACGCGCGATATTGAGTCTTTTGCAGCCGGTGTGCAGAGCGATGAGAAGAGAGCCGAGCAAATTGGAGAACGTTTGTCCGTGTTGTATCAGTTGCAGAAGAAGCATCGTGTGCAAACTTCCCTTGAATTGGTTGATATACTCAAGCAATTGCAGTCGCGTGCTTTTTCTTCAGAAGAGTTGGAAGAGCGAATCAACCATTGTGAGATGGAAATTTCGGTATGTGTTGAAGAACTGACAGAATTATCAATGAGGCTCGACAAAGCCAGAGCAAAGGGAGCGAAAATGGCAGAAAAGGAAATGCATGGATATTTCACGCAATTGAGTATGGAACATGCCGAAGTTCAGTTGCAGTTGGAGCGCAAAGATGATTTCGACATGTGGGGAAGAAATCAGATAGCTTTCCTTTTCAAAGCCAACAAGGGTGGTCAGTTCCAGCCGATACAGAAGGTGGCTAGTGGAGGTGAGATTTCAAGGGTTATGCTGGCTATTAAGGCATCGATCAGTAAGCACAAGCGTTTGCCTGTTCTCATTTTGGATGAAATAGACCAAGGGGTTAGTGGTGAAGTAGGGTTGAAGATTGGTGCTATTCTCAAGGAGATGAGTTCAACTATGCAGCTGTTAGCGATCACGCATTTGCCACAAATTGCAGGGAAGGCCGATCATCATTGGAAGGTTGCCAAAGAAGTTAGGGGTGAACAAACCTTTACCTCTGTGGAAGCTATTCGGGACGATAAGCGCGTTAATGAATTAGCAGAAATGCTTGGCGGCAAGAAACTTTCGGCTGCAGCATTAGCTAATGCAAAAGAATTCTTGTCTTAGAACTCGGCGTTGAGCGGAGTGCGCGGGAAAGGAATCACGTCGCGAATATTTCCCATGCCTGTCACAAACATGATAAGACGTTCGAAGCCCATTCCAAAACCGGCGTGTGTGCATGTGCCGAATTTGCGCGTTTCCAAATACCACCAGATGTGATCCTCAGGAATTTGGAATTGCGCACACTTCTTTCTCAATATTTCCAGGCGTTCTTCACGCTGTGATCCTCCGATAATTTCACCAATGCCCGGCACCAAAATATCCATGGCAGCAACCGTTTCACGCCCCTGAGCATCGGGCTCATTCATTCGCATATAAAACGCTTTGATGGCGGCTGGATAACCGGTAATGATGACCGGTTTCTGGAAATGCTTTTCAACGAGGTATCGCTCGTGCTCACTCTGCATATCGATTCCCCATTCAACCGGATATTTGAATTTTTTCTTTTTGAAGTGGTTTGACTGAAGCAGAATGTCGATGGCTTCCGTATAGGTGATGCGTTCGAATTCATTACTCACAATCATATTCAATCGCTCGAGCAATAGCATGGATTGACGCTCCTCAACTGGTTTTTGCTTGTCTTCATTCATTTCGCGTTCCTGCAAAAACTCGAGGTCTTCACGGCAGTGATCCAGTGCGTATTGAATGCAATATTTCAGACATGACTCGCCCAGGTCCATATTGTCTTTGATGTCGTTGAAAGCCACTTCCGGTTCAATCATCCAGAACTCCGCGAGGTGACGGCTCGTATTTGAGTTCTCCGCGCGGAATGTGGGACCGAATGTGTAGACCTTTCCCAGAGCAAGCGCTGCCAATTCGGCTTCAAGTTGGCCGCTTACAGTTAGGTTGGTGGCTTTGCCGAAGAAATCTTCAGCATGTTCTACCTTACCGGACTTTGCAATTTCATCCAGGTTCAGATTGGTTACGCGGAACATTTCTCCCGCACCTTCTG